>CAYOXR010000495.1:0-10193 GCA_964407955.1 uncultured bacterium
GCACCGGCCGGCGAGGCGTGGTGATGACGGCCAGCTATGAAGCGCGCCGCTACGGCGTCGGCTCGGCCATGCCCACGTCCCGCGCCGTACGGCTGTGCCCCGAGCTGATCGTCATTCCACCCCGGTTCGACGCCTACCGGGAGGTCTCACGGCAGGTCCGCGCGATCTTCGAACGCTACACCGATCTCGTGGAACCGCTCGCGCTGGACGAGGCCTACCTGGACGTCACGCAGCCCAAGCGCGGGCCCGCCTCGGCGACGCTGCTGGCCCGCGAGATCAAGGCCGCCATCACCCAGGAGACGGAGCTCACGGCCTCGGCGGGGGTGTCGACCGGCAAGTTCCTGGCAAAGGTGGCGTCCGCTCTCGACAAGCCCGACGGGTTGACGGTCATCCCGCCCGAGCGCGTCAAGGCGTTCCTCGCCGAGCTGAGCGTCGAACGTTTCCACGGTGTGGGGCCGCGCACGGCCGAACGCTTGCGTGCCGCAGGAATCCTCACGGGCGCCGATCTACGCGATCGCGACGTCGAGTCGCTGGCTCGCGCATTCGGCAAGGTGGGCCGCTTCCTTCACGCCGTCGCGTGCGGCATCGACGACCGGCCGGTGGTGGCGCACCGACCGCACAAGTCGCTCGGCGCCGAGATCACGTTCGGGGAGGACCGTCGGCACCGAGCCGAGCTCGAGCCGGTCCTGGCGGAGCTGTGCCGTGAGATCGCCGACCGCTTGGACAACGCCGAGCTCAGTGCCCGCACCGTCACGGTCAAAGTGCGCTACGCCGACTTCAAGGCGATGACCCGGAGCCGCACGCTGACCAGCGGCGTCCGCACGTTCGAGGAGCTGGTGTCCACGGCACGCGCGCTGGCGTTCGAGTCGACGCTTCCCGACGCGCCGGTCCGGCTCATGGGCGTGAGCGTGTCCCAACTGCGGCAGCGCCGGGGGGACGCCGTCCAACCGCAGCTGCCGTTCCCCCGCCGCCCGAGTTGATCCGACGGGCCGAGCTTCAGGAAGCGATGCCCCGGTCGAGTTGAGCCTGGGCTCGCGCGAGCGCGCGATCATCGGTCAAATCCAGTCGGAGCGGCGTGAGCGACACCAGGCCCTGGTCGACTGCCCAGCGATCGGTGCCCGCTTCCGCCTCACTGCGCGCCCTCTCCGAGAACCAGTAGTGGCGGCGCCCCATGGGGTCCTCGCCCGGCACCACGGTGCCTTCGTAGTGACGCACGGATTGCCGGGTCCAGCACAGCCCTCGAGGGGTCTTCGGGAAGTTGACGTTGAGCAGGGGTGTCTCCGGCAGATCCAAGAACATGGCCACGATGTCACGGACATAGGCCTCGTAGACGCCGAAGTCCGGCACCTCCTCGCTGTAGGGGGCGCTGAACGCGATGGCGGGGATGCCCAGGAACGCCGCCTGCTTGGCCGCAGCCACGGTTCCCGAGTGCCACACGTTGTGACCAATGTTCAAGCCCAGATTGATGCCGGAGAGCACCAGATCAACGGCATCCCAGTGGTGCGCGCCGAGCGCCACGCAGTCCGCGGGTGTGCCGTCCACGCGGTACGCTTCCAGGCCGTCGATCGGGGTTCGCTGGTAGTGAAGCGGCGTCCGCACGGTGATCGCGTGACTCATCGCCGACTGCTCGACGTCCGGGGCGACGACTCGCACGTCGCCGTACTCCTGCGCCAGGAGCGCCAGCGCCCGAATGCCTGGGCTGAAGACGCCGTCGTCGTTACTGACCAAGATTCTCATGTTGAGTCGCCTCGCATCGCTTCGTGCGCGGCCATCTTATCCCAGCCGCGTGGCTCCAAACGCCTCCCACGCGGCTTTGGCCAGCCCCGCCGCGTTCGCCAAGCGTCCCTCATGAACGCTTACCCATGGCGCAGCAGCGCCGTGACACAATACGGGTCACCTATGGCCGCCCTCAAACGTGCGACGGCGCGCGTGCGCGGACTTCGAGCCGACCCAGTCAGGCGCTATCTCATCACGACTGTCGTTCTGGTCGGCATCCCGGTGCTCGTCATGGCGTGGCTCCTCGGGAGCCTGGTGGTCCAGCGCCTGAGCAGCCACATGCTCGGCGTGGCGGGGGCCGAGGTGCAGTCCTTCGTCGACGGCCTGCTGCCCACCACGCCGCCGGGAAGCGTACCCTCGGCGCCCGACCCGAGCAACCGGGGCTGGTGGGCAGGCTTCGGGCAGCGCTTGATGCGCAACCCGACGACCATCGCGGTGCGGGTCTACGACCATCAGGGACGCATCGTCTTCGCGAACAATCCGAACCTCATCGGCATGCAGCCTTCCGGCTCCGAGGCCCTGACACAGGCGCTCAAGGGCAAGCGCGCCAACCGCTTCGACAGCTCGCTGCTCGCGCCCATCGAACCCCGCTTCACGGTGCTCGTCCCGGTGAGCTTCGGACCGGGTGCCGGCGAGGGCGCCATCGAGGTCGTGCAGGACGTTCGCTCGCTGCAATATGAGCTGGCGTTGGCGCGGTGGCTGATCGTCGGCGGCGTGCTGCTGCTGGTGTTGCTGTTCCTGGGCGCGTTGGTGCCCGTCGCTCGACGCTTCGCGAGGAGCGCCTTCGTCGACCCCTTGACGCGCCTGCCCAACCGCCGCTACCTCGACGAGCTCGCCCGGGCGGTCTTGCGGTCGCACGACGGCATACCCGCCCAGGCCGCGCTCGTGCTCATCGACCTCGATCGCTTTCGCGTGGTGAACGACACGCTCGGGCACCGCGTGGGCGACCGGCTGCTTTGCGCCGTCGCCGCGCGGTTGCAGGAGCAGGTCCGTGGCGGTGACTACGTCGTTCGGCAAGGCGGCGACGAGTTCGTCCTGGTGCTTCTCGGCACGGACCGAACCGCTGCACATGCCGCGGCTTCGCGGGTTTCCAAGGCGCTCGAACAGCCCGTCGAGATCGGCCGGCGCAGCGTGCGACCGAACGCCAGCCTGGGTATCGCCCTGCATCCAAAGGACGGCGACAGCGTCGAGCGGCTCCTGCAACACGCGGAGATCGCGATGTACCGGGCCAAGTCCGCCAAGGTGCCGTTCGAGTTCTATCGCCCCGATCTCAACCCCTACAGCCGCGAAGGGCTGTTTCTGGAGAGCGAGCTGCGTGAGGCCATCTTCGGCGACGGGCTGGAGCTCGTGTTCCAGCCGATTCGCGACCTGGTCGACGAGCGAACGCTCGGTGTGGAGGCCCTCGTGCGCTGGCGCCATGCGACGCGGGGAATCCTGGCTCCGGGCGAGTTCGTGCCGCTGGCCGAGGACACCGGCCTCATCCGGCATCTTGACCGCTGGGCGCTGGAGCGCGCGGCACAGCAGCTGGCCGACTGGGATCGGGCCGGTGTGGACCTGTATGTCAGCGTGAACCTGTCGGCCCAGTCGGCGACCGACCCGAGTCTTCTCGACGATCTCGAGCGCGTTCTCGAGGCCACGTCGGCGCCCCCGGAGCGGCTGCTCCTCGAGGTGACCGAACGCAGCGCCATCGATGACATGGAGTCCTCCGCCAGCATCCTGGATGCCGCGCGCGCCATGGGGGTGCGCGTCGCCCTGGACGACTTTGGCAAGGGCTACTCGTCTCTCGCTACGCTCGACCGCCTGCCCATCGGTTATCTGAAGATCGACCAGGACTTCGTCAAGGGCATCGGACGCCGGCCCAAGGACGAGTATCTGATCCGCGCCATCGCCGGCTTCGCGCGCGGCATCGGCATCCCCATCGTCGCCGAAGGCATCGAGACGCCGCAACAGCTTCGTTGGCTCCGCCACGAGGGGATCCGGCTGGGCCAGGGCTACCTGTTGGCCAGGCCCGTCATTGCCGATGATGTCGACGTGCGCGCCGGGCCCGACGCCACCGAGGCCGCGACCGTGTGACATCCGCCCCTGAGTCGTGTGCCTCGGGCCCGAGGTTCCGGCTGGCCACCCCGCCCCTCAGCCCTTGCCCTCCAGCCAGTTGCGCGCGAGCCCGACGTCGACCTTCAACGGCACACGCAGTGGAAGTGCGTCACGCATCTCCTGCACGACCTCGTGGCGCACCGTATCGGCCACTGCTTCGGGGGTCTCGACCACCAGCTCGTCGTGGACCTGGATGAGCAACCTGGCTCCGTGCCCTTCCTCCTCGAAGCGACGGTGTAGGCGAATCATGGCGACCTTGATGAGGTCCGCGGCGCTCCCTTGGATGACCGTGTTGATCGCCAAGCGCTCGCCAAGCGCTCGCACGTTTCGGTTGCGCGACTGGACCTGCGGCACCGGCCGCCTGCGACCCAGGATGGTCGACACGTAGCCGTGCTCCTCGGCGAAGGCCACGCACGCCTCCAGGAAGCGATCGAGCCCCGAGTAGCGTTTCTTGTAGGCTTCGATGAAGGCCGCGGCGTCGCCGGTGGGGATATGCAGCGTGCGCGCCAGTCCGTACGCGGTCTGGCCATAGACGATGCCGAAGTTCACCGTCTTGGCGACGCGGCGCTGCTCGGCGTCGACGTCCGCCAGCGGCACGCCGTACACCTGAGAGGCCACGTGGGCGTGGATGTCCAGCCCATCGCGGAACGCTCGGACCAGCTCGGCGTCCTCCGAGAAATGGGCCAGCATGCGCAGCTCGACCTGGGAGTAGTCCGCCGCCAGCAGCAGCGCATCGTCGCCGCCCGCCCGGAAGGCACGGCGGATCTCTCGGCCGGCTTCGGTGCGCACCGGGATGTTCTGGATGTTGGGATCGCTCGAGGACAGCCGACCGGTTGCTGCGCCGGCCTGATGGAAGCTCGCGTGCAGCCGCCCCGTACGCTCGCTGACCAGGCTCGGCAACGGCACCAGGTAGGTACCCAGAAGCTTCGTCAGCTCGCGGTACTCGAGCAGCAACGCGGGCAGCGGATGGTCGCTGTCGACGCTCAGGGCCTGAAGGACCTCTGCGTCGGTCGACCGCCCGGTCTTGGTGCGCTTGACCACTGGGAAGTGGAGCTCGTCGAACAGCACCTCACCAAGCTGCTTGGGCGAGTCGAGGTTGAACTCGCGACCGGCGGCAACGAACGCCTCCTGGCGAAGCTGCTCGATCCGCGCCGTCAAGGTCTCGCCGTAGTCACGGAGGTGCTCCCCGTCGAGAGCCACACCGGCCTGCTCCATGGCGGCCAGCACACGCACGAGTGGCATCTCCACGTCGCAGAAGAGGGCGCGCAGATCGTCGTCGGCGGCATCGATCCCGGCGTGCAACGACTGGTACAGACGCCAAGTCACCTCGGCGTCCTCGGCCGCATACTCGGAGAGCTGCGCGAGCGGCACGTCCAGCATGCTCTTCTGATGCTTCCCCTTGCCGATGAGGGC
This sequence comes from uncultured bacterium, assembly GCA_964407955.1. Taxonomy (GTDB): domain Bacteria; phylum Deinococcota; class Deinococci; order Deinococcales; family Trueperaceae; genus JASBRS01. The sequence goes on from CAYOXR010000495.1 coordinate 5,284, forward strand.
ACTGATCGGGATGGTGGTGTGTCCCAATAGATCCCGCGCCAGATCGTCCATGTTGTACGCCCGGCGCTCGGGGTACAGCAGCGACGCGGCGATCATGGTGTCGAACAGCGGGTCGGCAAGCGACAAGCCCGCACCGTGGAGCACGATCAGGTCGTACTTGAGGTTCTGACCCACCTTGAGGATGCCGGGATCGGCGAGCACGCCTCGCAGAGCCTCGGCCACCCTCGACGGGTCCAACGCCGGACTCACGCGGCTGCGCACCGGCACGTACACGCCCTCGCCGGCCTCCCACGCGAAGGCGTAACCCACGATGTCGGCGTCCGCGGCGCGCAGCGACGTGGTCTCGGTGTCCACCGCGAACGCCCGCTGGTCGCTCAGCTGCTTGACCAAGGCCTCCAGCCCGTCCGCGTCCTCCACCGTGCGCCACCGCCCACGTCCCGCGCCTGCGACTGCGTCAGCGGGCCCGGCGGTCACCGTCAACTGTGCCGAACCGGCAGCTTCGCCGATCCCCGCATCCTCGGGCAGCTGCTCGAGGAGCGAGCGGAATCCGAGCTCATCGAACAGCGGCCGCAGCGCCTCGCGCGACGGGGTGGGAGCCTTGCAGGCCCCGAGCTCGAACGCGATGGGCACCTCCGCGTCCAACGTGACGAGCTTTCGGGCGAGCGGGACACTCTCGGCATGGGCCTCGAGGTTCTCGCGGAGCTTCGGACTAAGCGTGTCGAGATGCGCGTAGACCGCCTCGACGCCGCCGAACTGGTTGATCAAGCGCGCTGCGGTCTTCGTGCCCACGCCTTTGGCTCCCGGGACGTTGTCCACGCTGTCGCCTGTCAGCGTCTGAATGTCGACGGACTGCTCGGGGCCATAGCCGCTCTTCTCCCTCAGCTTGCGCGGGGTGAGCAAATCGCCGCTCGACGGGTCCCACAGGCGCACCCGGTCGCTGAGGATCTGATGCAGGTCCTTGTCCTTGCTGGCAATGCGAAGCTCGACGTCCTCGCCGTCGAGCCGCCGCGCGATCGTCGCGATGACGTCGTCCGCCTCATAGCCCTCGCGCTCGAAGATCGGCACCCCGAGCGCTTCGAGAACGGCGCGAACGCGCCGGTATTGCGGCTCCAGGTCCTCCGGTGAGGCCTCGCGGTGCTCCTTGTAGGCGGGGTACCACCCCTTGCGCAACGTGGTCGTGTCGCTCACGTCGAATGCGACCGCCAGGTAGTCGGGGCTCTGCTTGAGGAGGGTGCTCAGTAGCAGCTGCGTGAAGACGTACACCGCCTTCACCGGCTCGCCCGCCGGTGAGGTGAGCGGCCTGAACGGCGCGTAGTACGCGCGAAACAGCTGGGCGTGGCCGTCGATGAGGTAGAAGGTCTTCACATGTACGTCCCTGGGCGCCGCCAGTGTTCGGAGCGGGTAGTCTACCACCTACCCCACCCGCCACCGGGTCGCCCGGGCGGGCGCCAGGACAGCCGTCCCTGTGACCGCCTGCGCTGTGCGGGCGATGATGGCCGCGGCGAGCCTCACGGCTCCTGCCACAGTCCGCGCCTCCGCCACCCCCGGTCGTCCGGCGCGGACCGTGGGACGCCTGCGCGGACGCTGCGTCCGTGGGGCGTCTCATCCCCTTTCGGCCTCCCGGTCACGCCCGCGTGCGTGGCCGGGAGCCTTCTCGATCAGCTTTGGGAACTGGACCGCGCCGCGCTCAGTCGTACATGGCGCCCGCCTGTGAACCGACGAAGGGGGGCACCGGATAGCCAAGGAGCTTGCGGATGGCTGTGATCTGACCGATGTGGAGATAGTAGTGGCCGCTGACCCGCGTGAGCAGGGTGCCCACGTTCTCCCGCTCGAACAGGGACCGACCGTGCACGTGCGTGTGCAGCGCCGCTTCGTCGAGCCCCGCAAGCCACACGTCGGCCGTCGCCGTCACGCGTTGCCACGCCTGGTACACCGTCTCGAAGTCGGCCGCGGCGGCCGGCTCACCGTGGCCGAACGCATCGAGATCGGCCACCGCAGGCTCATCTCTCGCGGTGAGCCAGTAGGTCTGCTCTTGCCGCGCCAGGTGACCCACGATCCAGGCGACGCTGTTGAGGCCTCCCACGCGGTGTTCCAGATCCGCGATGGACATCCCCTCCACCGCCCGTCGCAACTCCCGCCGCGTGTGCTGCACGTAGCGCACCAGATGGTGGGCCCCGCTGGTCGGAGCCTGCGGCAGGTCACCGTCACTGGAGCGTTCCACGCTGCACCTCCTCGCGCCAGCCCGCCACACGGGCTAGCTCCGGTACTTTAACGCCTCCATCAGCTCGGCGACGATGGTGTCGGTGTCGCCACGCTGCGCCGCGGTGGCGACGTGGTCGCGCACGTGCGAGCGAAGGACGGCGTCATTGACCTTGCTCAACGCTCCCTGCACCGCCTTGATCTGCTTGAGCACATCGACGCAGTACACCGACGGGTCTTCGAGCATCCGGAGCACCCCCTCCAGATGACCCTTGGCGCTCCGCAGCCGCCGCACCGACTCCTCGCGTGTCGTGGGGTCCAGGTGCATCCCGTGCTCGGCCGCGTGCGCACTGCGTGGCAGCCGCTCCGTTGTCGCCGACACGGGCCGCTGGGGCGCCATCAGCCGCCCTGCACGGACGCCTGATAGCCCTCTTCCTGCACTGCCGCGATCATGGCCTGCACGTCTGCATCACCGTCCACCACGGCCCTGCCGCGGTCGAGATCGACCTCCGCCTTGGTGACGCCTACGACGGACTCGAGCGCCTTGGTCACCGCCATGACGCAATGATGGCAGGTCATACCTTCGACTTTGAGATTGGTCATGCTGACGCCTCCTCGGCGACTCGTCCTGCCCCTACCTACTGGGGGTGGGTACGCTCATCATAGCGCCCTCGCGCCGCCCTCTCAAGCCGTCCCGACACCACTTGCGTGGCCAGCCCGACATCCGCGTTGGGAAGGCGGCCTAGCCTGGCGCGGCGTGCCAGGCGTTGGTTACGCCACCCCTCCCGGGTGGGGCTTCGCCACGGCGCTTGACGGACCGGGCCGAGCGGCGTATGGTGCGTCTGATTTAAGCACATGCTTAAAGCAGCTGCTTAAATCGGAGGACGAGGCGACTGCGATGGATGACGACGACGCCCGCGCGAACCAACACGAGCCGCTCGTGGCGCCGCCGACTGACCGCACGTCGCTCGACCCGCGCGGTCGCATCCTCGGGGCCACCAAGGAACTGCTCGCCGAGATCGGATGGAGCCGCACCACCACCCGCAAAGTCGCTGACCGGGCGGGCGTGAACAACGCTCTGGTGCACTACTATTTCGGAACGAAGCGTGCGCTGCTGTTGCAAGCTGCGACGGACGCACTGATGACGGAGTTCAGCGGCGCCATCGAGGCGTTCGAGCGCCACGACGACCTGGGGCGTGGTCTCCAGGACGCGCTGGTGTGGCTCGAGAACGCCGCCCGCGCCAACGCGGCAACGCGCATCTTCGCCGAGCTGATGCTGCAGGCCATGCACGATCCCGCGCTGCAAACCACGATGCGCGTCATGTTGCGGGAGTTCCGGGAGCTGGTCGCGGCCAGGGCCATGGCCCAGGGCCTGCCACCACCACGCGCCACCGGTCTGGCGGCCGTGGTGGCCGCGGTACTGGATGGACTCTACCTCCACGCCCTGCTCGACGCGGAACTCGACGTGCCCGCAGCCGCGCACGTCCTCGAGCCGCTGCTCTCAAAGGAGGCACCATGACGCACGCTCCCAAGCTGGAACCGACCACGCCGGCACGGGGCGCGGTTTCGCTGCGCGACGTGACCAAGGTCTATGACGGCGGTGCCGTTCTCGTGCGCGCACTCAAGGGCGTCGACCTCGAGCTTCCAGGCGGCACCTTCACGGTCGTGCTCGGTCCCAGCGGTTCGGGCAAGACCACCTTGCTGAACGTGATCGGCGGCATCGATGTGGCGACCAGCGGCCAGGTGCGCGTCGATGGCGAGGACATCGGCCACGGTGACGAGCGCGCGCTGACCGCGTATCGCCGCGGCACAGTCGGCTTCGTCTTCCAGTTCTTCAATCTGGTGCCCACGCTCACCGCCCTGGAGAACGTGGCGTTGATCGCGGAACTGACCGGCGGGAGCGGCGGCGCCGCCCAGCTCCTCACCGAGGTGGGCCTGGCCGACCGCCTCGGTCACTTCCCGGCGGCGCTGTCGGGCGGCGAGCAGCAGCGCGTCGCCATCGCGCGCGCACTCAGCAAGCACCCGAAGCTGTTGCTCTGCGACGAGCCGACCGGCGCACTGGACCTCGACACCGGTCGCAGCGTGCTCGGCCTGCTTCGGCGCATGAATCGTGAGCGTGGCCTCAGCACCATCCTGGTGACGCACAACAGCGCCATTGCGCAAATGGCGGACCGGGTGGTGCGCATGCGATCCGGGGCCGTTGTATCGGCAGAGCCCGTGGACGCGCCCTTGGAAGCCGAGCAGGTGAGCTGGTGAGGCTCTGGTGGCGAAAGGCCGTCCGCGACCTCGGCCGGCGGCGGGGGCAGTTCATCGCGGTGATCGTGACCAGCTTCCTGGGCGTGGCCCTGTTCGGCGCCTCTTTCGACGCCTATCGCAACCTGGTCACCTCATACGACGCACTGTTCGCTCGCACGCACTTCGCGGACCTGACCGTGGCGGGCGGAGACGTCCAGGGGTTCGCTTCCGAGGCCCGCAACACCGCCGGCGTCACCGCCGTGTCCACGCGCACGGTGACGGAAAGCTACGCCCGCGTCGGCAACCACCGCTTCATCGTGCGGCTGGTGGGGCTCCCCGCCGAACGCCAGCCGGCGCTTGACCAGGTGATCGTGCTGCGGGGCCGCTACCTCGATCCGGCCCGCTTGACCGGCATCCTGTTGGAACAGCATCTGGCCGACTACTACCATCTCGGCCCCGGCGACAAACTGGAGGTT
>CAYOXR010000496.1:0-14964 GCA_964407955.1 uncultured bacterium
CGGAACACATTCATCTCCTGGCGGCGGACGTCCTCCTCGCCCATGTACACCACGCACTGCATGTCGAACAGGGCGGCGGCGGTGGCGGCGGCCACGCCGTGCTGCCCCGCGCCCGTCTCGGCCACCACGCGGCGCTTGCCCATGCGTCTGGCGAGGAGCGCCTGGCCGATGGTGTTGTTGATCTTGTGGGCGCCGGTGTGGTTGAGGTCTTCACGCTTGAGGTAGATGCGGCCTCCGCCGACGGCGCGCGCCAGGCCGTCGGCGCGGTACAGCCGGCTCGGGCGACCGACGTAGTCGCGCAGGCAGCTCGTCAGCGTGCTCTGGAACTCGGCGTCGACGCGCGCCTCGGCGTAGGCGGCGGCGAGCTCGTCGAGGGCGGGGATGAGCGTCTCGGGGACGTAACGCCCGCCGTAGGCGCCGAAGCGCCCGCGTGCGTCTGGGAGGGGGAACATACGGCCTCCTGAGCTGTGTGGTGGGGCGAGGTACGGCTGGGGACTCAGGCGTTGCCGCGACGCCGCCAGCGCTGGTGGTGCCGCTTGAAGCTGCGGGGCGTGCGCGCCCGGGCTCTGGGCCTCATGCGCCAGTGTATGCCGGTGTCCGCCGGCTGACAACCGACCCCGCCGCAACGGTGGCGTCGCCGGCCGCTCAGGCGCCGAGCCAGGCGAGCTTTGCGTCGTCCAGGTAGGCGGGTGCGGTGCTCACGGCGGCGAGGTCGAAGCCCTCGAGGAGCTCCGGTGGCGTCGCCGGGCGCGGCTCTGGCAGCAGTCCCAGGCTGTGCGCCAGCAACCCCACCACGCGCCCGGGAGGCACGCCGGCCGCTTTCAGCTCGTGGAGCGTGTCGCTGCCACGGCGCTTGGACAACCGCTTGCCGGCGGCGTCCAGCAGCAGCGGCACGTGCAGGTAGCCGGGCGCGGCCAGGCCGAGGGCCCGGAAGAGCACCAGCTGGATGGCCGTGGACGGCAGCAGGTCGTCGCCGCGCACCACCTCGGTGACGCCCATGGCGGCGTCGTCCACGACGGTTGCGAGCTGATACGCCCAGACGCCGTCGGAGCGCCTCAGCACGATGTCGCCCAGATCGCGCCCCACCACGAAGCGCTGCGGTCCCGCGAGCGCGTCGCGAAAGCGGATCTCGCCCGGGTCCACGCGCAATCGCAGGCTCGCTGCGCGCCCTTCCGCGCGCCTGAGCGCCGCCACCGCGGCGTTGGCCCGCCGCTCGGCCTCGCCGTAGACGGGCGCGCGAGCGTGCGGTGCCGACGCGATGGCGTGGAGCTCCTTGCGCGACAGATAGCACTCATAGACAGCGCCGCCAGCCTCCAGCCGCTCGAGGGCCAGGGCGTAGCGTTCGCCCCGCAGGCTCTGTCGGTAGGGCCCGTGCGGCCCCCCGACGTCCTCGCCTTCATCCCAGTCGAGACCGAGCCAGCGCAGCTCGGCGAGGTTCCCCGAGACCGCTTCGGGTACGGTGCGGGGCGCGTCCAGGTCGTCGATGCGCAGCGTCAACCCGCCGCCCGACTGCCGCGCACGGAGCCACGCCACGAGCGCAGTGCGTGCGTTGCCCAGGTGCAACCAACCGCTCGGCGAGGGCGCGTAGCGCCCGCGATAGGCGTTCTTTCCGACGCCCGGCGCGAGGACGCGCGCCGGCGAGGCGGCGCTCACCGCCACCGCCTCGCTTCGCAGCCGAGCGCGCTACTCAGGCCTTGCCGGCCTTCGCCATGGCTTCGAGCATCACCGAGCCCATGTCGCTGGGCGTCTGCGCCACGACCACACCGGCGCCGCGCAGCGCCGTGATCTTGTCCTTCGCCGTGCCGCGGCCGCCCGAGATGATGGCGCCGGCGTGGCCCATGCGCTTTCCCGGCGGGGCGGTGGTCCCCGCGATGAACGCCGCCACCGGCTTTCGCATGTTCGCCTTGATCCAGGCGGCGGCCTCCTCCTCGGCCGAACCGCCGATCTCGCCGATCATGATGACGCCTTCGGTGGCGGGGTCGCGGTTGTACAGCTCGAGCACGTCCACGAAGTTGGTGCCGTTGACCGGGTCGCCACCGATGCCGACGGCGCTGGTCTGGCCGAGGCCGTTGTCCGTCAGCTGCTTGACGGCCTCGTACGTCAGGGTGCCGGAGCGGCTGACCACGCCGATCCGCCCGCCCTGGTGGATGTAGCCCGGCATGATGCCGATCTTGCAGGCATGAGGCGTGATGACGCCCGGGCAGTTGGGCCCCACCAGGCGGGTCGCGGAGCCCTGGAGCACGCGCTTGACCTTCACCATGTCCATGATCGGGATGCCCTCGGTGATGGCCACGACCAGCTCGAGGCCGGCGTCCGCCGCCTCCAGGATGGCGTCGCCCGCGCCCGCCGGCGGCACGAAGATCACGCTGGCGTTGGCGCCCGTGGCGTCCACGGCCTCGCGCACGGTCCTGAAGATCGGCAGATCGAGCGCGTAGCGGTCGGCGCGCCCGGGCACGCCGCTGTGGTCGGTGTCGCCCTCGAAGCGCTCGCTCTCGCCGCCGCGCTTGGGGTGCACGGCGGCCACCATGCGCGTGCCGTAGGCGATGGCCTTGTCGGTATGGAACCTTCCGGCGCTGCCCAGCCCCTGCACGAGGACCCTGGTGTTCTCGTCGACGAGGATGCTCATCGCGCCAGCTCCACGATCTTCTTGGCGCCGTCCTTCATGTCGTCCGCCGCGATGAGGTTCAGCTCGGACTCCGACAGGATCGTCTTGCCGAGGTCGACGTTGGTGCCCTCCAGGCGCACGACCAGCGGCACCTTCAGCCCCACCTGCTTGACGGCGGCGACGACGCCGTTGGCGATGGTGTCACACTTCATGATGCCCCCGAAGATGTTGACGAAGATCCCCTTGACGTTGGGGTCGCGCGTGATGATGGTGAACGCCGCGCTGACGTTCTCCTCGGTGGCGCCGCCGCCCACGTCGAGGAAGTTGGCGGGCTCGCCGCCGACCTGCTTGATGGTGTCCATGGTGGCCATCGCCAGCCCGGCGCCGTTGACAAGGCAGCCGACGCTTCCTTCGAGCTTGATGAAGCTCAGCCCGTACTTGCCCGCCTCCACCTCGGCGTCGTTCTCCTCGCTCAGGTCCCGCATCGCGACGACCTCCGGGTGGCGGAACAGGGCGTTGTTGTCGAAGCTCATCTTGCCGTCGAGCGCCATCACCGCTCCCTGCTTGGTGACGACCAGCGGGTTGACCTCCAGCAGGTCGGTGTCCAGAGCGTCGGCTGCGGCCGCGAGGGCCTTCAGGAAGCCAACGCCGTTGACGAAGGCGTCGCCTTGCAGGCCCAGACCGTAGGCCAGGCGCCTGGCCTGGAAGTCGGCCAGGGACAGCGCCGGGTCGACGGTCTCACGCAGGATCTTCTCGGGCGTGTGCGCCGCGACCTCCTCGATCTCCATGCCCCCCTCGGTGGAGGCCATCACCACGTTGCGCCCGCTGACGCGGTCGAGCACGACGGAGACGTAGAGCTCACGCGCGATGTCGATGCCCTGCTCGATGTAAAGGCGATTCACCTGCTTGCCTTCCGGGCCGGTCTGAACCGTCGCCAGCGTGGAGCCGAGCATCTGACCGGCGAGCTCGCGCACGCGGGCCTCGGCCGCCGCCACGCCCCCCTTGACGCCGTCGGTGACCACGTTCACGCCGGCCACGTCGCCATGCTCCAGGAAGCGCCCCTTGCCGCGGCCACCGGCGTGGATCTGCGACTTGACCACCACCACGGGGTGGCCGCCCTCCTCGATCACCGGGCCGACCGCAGCCACGGCCTCGTCGACGGTGGTGGCCATGCGGCCGACCGGCACGGCGATGCCGCGCGCCTGCATGAGCTGCTTGGCTTGGTATTCGTGAATCTTCAAGAGAGACCTCCAGGCGACCAGCTTGAGCCGATCCACAGGGTAACGCCAGCACCCGGACCGGGCCAAGCGCAGCGCGGCGGCGGGCCCGCTCCCGCACGGCTGCACGTCCTGTTCCAGGGAGGCGGGCGGCCTGGCGGGGAGGTGTGCAACGCTTCAAGGCGGTGCGCCGTCGCGGACGCTACCATAGCTGCCATGGTGCGCACCGCCATCCTCACCGTGAGCGATTCCGGCGCTGCCGGTCAAAGAGAGGACACGGCCGTCCAGGAGATCCGGCGGATTCTCCAGGGCGGCCCCTTCGTGGAGGTCGACTACCAGTTGGTGCCGGACGAACAGGCGATCATCCGCGCGAAGCTGCGCGTGTGGTGCGACCAGGAGACGGTCGACCTGGTCCTCACGACCGGCGGCACCGGGCTGGCGCCGCGCGATCGCACGCCTGAGGCCACGCGCGACGTCATCGAGCGCGAGGTCCCCGGGCTGGCCGAGCTGATGCGCGCCCATGGCGCGCTCAAGAACCCCAAAGCGGCGCTCTCGCGGGCGGTGGTCGGCGTCCGCCGCAAGACCCTCATCGTCAATCTGCCCGGCAGTGCCTCGGGCGCGAGGGACTCCTTCGAGGCCGTGGTCGGCGTGCTGCCGCACGCGGTGGACACCGTCCTCGGCGAGAAGCGCAGCGCTCCGGACGCCTGGCACAACTGAGCACTGGCCGGGGCGGAGCTCGCCGTCCCAAGGCTGGCGGGCGCGGTGCGACCCCCGACGTGCGGCGCAGGCGGCAGGCGCGGGCCGCGCAGCTCCGTCGCGGCCGCCGCCGGGCCGCGCGGCGCTTCGCCTCGGGGGCCGTGTAGCATGGCGTGGTGAATGTCCTGGCGCTGGTCGTGTTCGTGCTCTTCCTCCTCGTCGGGCTGGTGGGCGTGGTGGTGCCGGTGCTGCCGGGCGTGCCCGTGGCCGCGGTGGGCGCGGTGCTCGCGGCCTGGATGATCGGTTTCCACCGCTTCGGGTGGACCCCCCTGCTGTCCATCCTGGGACTGGCGGTGCTGGCGCAGCTCATCGACCTGGCCGGCAACTGGCTGGGGGCGCGTGTCTACGGGGCGGGCCGGGCGGGCCTGTGGGGCGGCGTGCTCGGCTCGCTTGCCGGCCTGCTGTTCTTTCCGCCGTTCGGGTTCCTGATCGGCGCGCTGGTGGGCGCCGCGCTGTTCGAGCTGGCCGCCGGCCGGCCGCTGGAGGAGGCGCTTCGGGCGGGCGTGGGGGCGTTCGTGGGCGCTCTCGGGGGCACCGTGGTGAAGCTGCTCATCGTGGTGGCGATGGCGGTGGTGGGCGTCCCGCGGCTGTTGTGAGGGCGCGGCAGCCGCTCCCGACGGGCGTCGGCTGGTAAGCTCGGTAGCCGGGCGAGAGCACTGCGCTTGTGCGCTCCCCAGCCGCGATTCGTGACGGCAGCTGGAGGGCCGTGCCGCCGGCGGAAGCGCCGGGCCACGGCCGGGGCCGCGAGAGGACGACTGCATGGATCCGATAATGGTTCACATCGGGCCGCTGGCGATCCGCTGGTACGGCTTCCTGATCGCGCTGGCCGTGCTCATCGGCGCGCTCTGGAGCCTGCGGCTCGCGGAGCGTCGCGGCCTCGACCCAGACAAGGTGCTCGATGCCGCGGTGTGGCTGGTCCTTGCCGGCATCGTGGGCGCGCGGCTGGTGTATGTCGTCACCAGCCCGAGGGCGTTCTTCGGTCCTGGCGGGCACCCGCTGGACGCCTTCAAGGTCTGGCAGGGCGGCATCAGCATCCACGGCGGCATCCTCGGGGTGCTCTTCGCCATGTGGCTCTACAGCCGCGTGAAGCGCATCAACATGTGGGCCTACATGGACATCCTCACCCCGGTCGGGGTGCTGGGCATCATGGCCGGGCGCATCGGCAACATCATGAACGGCACGGATACGGGCGGCCGGCTGACCAATCTCGCCATCGGCTTCGACTGGCCGAAGCCCGGCACGCCGTTCCTGGGGCCGGTCGGTCGCTTCCTGTTCGGCAAGGACCTGTGGCAGTTCGCGCCTCCCGCCTGCCGGACGGTGCCGATCGGCCAGCCGTGCCACATCCACTTCGCGCAGGCCTACGGCTTCTTCGTCGGCTTCATCCTGCTGTTCATCGTGTTGTGGGCACTGCGTCACAGCCACGCGCCCGGCTACGCCTTCTGGCAGTTTGCGCTGTGGTACTCGGTGCTGCGCAGCCTCCTGGAGGAGCCCTTCCGCGACAACCCGCTGTTCTGGAAGGTCTACGACAACGTGCACGCCGGCATCGGCTTCTTCACGCTGACGCAGCTCGTCAGCATTCCCATCATCATCCTCGCCATCGTGATGCTGCGCAGGATCGCCAGGCGCGCCGCGCATGGCGCGCTGGTCATCGAGGGCGGCTGAGCATGGCCGGCCGGGCGCTGGCTGTGCTGGTGCTCGCGGCAGGGGAGGGAACGCGCATGCGCTCGGCCCTGCCGAAGGTCCTGCATGAGGCCGCCGGGCGGCCGCTGCTGGGGCACGTGTTGGCGGCGGTTCGGGCGCTGCGACCGGAGCGTGTGCTGGTCGTGGTCGGGCACGGTGGCGAGGCGGTACGGGCGCGCTTCGCCGACGCGGGCGTCGACTTCGTCGAGCAGAGCCGGCCCCGCGGCACCGGCGACGCGCTCCTGAGCGCCGGCGGGGCGCTGCGCGACTTCCGCGGGAGCCTGCTGGTGCTCTACGGCGATCAACCGCTGGTGGCCGCTCCCACCCTCGAGGCGCTCGTCGGCGAGCAGCGACGGTTGGGGGGCGCGGTGATGCTGAGCTATGCGGTCGACGAGCCGTTCGGGCTCGGCCGCGTCGTTCGGGGCGCGAGCGACGAGGTGCTGCGGGTCGTCGAGGAGAAGGATGCCAGCGCCGAGGAGCGGGCGATCACCGAGGTCTACCCTGGCGCGATCTGCTTCGACGAGGCGGTGTTCGAGCTGGCCCGCGAGCTGAGCGACGATAACGTCGCCGGCGAGTACTACCTGACCGACATGGTCGAGCTGTACCGGCGCAGCGGGCGCGGCGTGCACGTCTGCCGCGCCGAGGACGACATGCGGCGACTGATCGGCGTGAACACGCGTGCCGAGCTGGCCCGGGCCGAGGCCCTGCTGCGGGCGCGAACGCGTGCCCGCTGGCTCGACGCCGGCGTCACCATGCACGCACCCGAGTCGACGTTCATCGACGATGAGGTGACGCTGGCACGCGACGTGGTGCTCGAGCCGGGCGTGCTGCTGCGGGGGCGCACCCGCGTGGGCGAGGGTGCCCGCGTGGGCGCCTACGCGGTGCTCGACGGCTGCACGGTGGCTGCGGGCGCGCGCGTGCCGCCGCACACACGCGCCGAGGGCGAGACCTTCCCGGCCGGTTGAGCGGCCACCTGGCCTCAGCAGGGTGGCGCTCGGCCGGACCCGTCAGTCGTGCGCGCCGGGCGCGCCGCCCCGCTCGGGGTGGTGGCTGGTGTAGGGCTCGTCCACCGGGCATTCCAGGACATCCAGCGTGACGCCGTGCAGGCGCAGGCGCGCGCTTTCGGTGTAGAAGCCCAGCCGCCCCGCCTCGAAGCGCTCGTCGGCCAACGTCAGCAGGACCGCGCCGTCGAGCGAGAACTCCAGGTACGACCCGTAGGCGAGCAGCACGAACGGGTGCGGGTCTCCGTGCGGCACGTAGAAGTTCGACTGCAGCGGGACGTAATCGAAGGCCTCCTCCACGTCGCCTCCAGGATGCGCTGCCCAGGCCCGCAACTGAGCGATGCCCTTGTAGAGGTCGAGGCTCAGGTAGTAGCCGTCCGCGTTCTCGTCGAGCCGCAGCACCATGCCCACCTTGCCGGCACCGTCCAGGTGCAGGTCGCCGCGCAGGCGGAAGTCGCGATAGTGATGCCTGAGCAGGAAGATCTCGAAGCCGCTGTCGGTGCCGAAGCGCGCGACCCCGCCCTCGGCCTCGGACACCGCGTCCTGGGTGCCGAACAGCGGCTCCAGCGGCACCAGTCGATCGGCTTCCAACGTGTCCGTGACGCGCTGGTCGAAGCCGGCGAAGCTGGACAGATAGAGCTGTCCATCCGCATCGGCCCTCAACTCCTTGGGCGGCGGCAGCAGGTGGCGGCCTTCGCTGACGCGACCCTTGAAGAAGAAGTTCCAGACCAGCAGGCGGCCGTCGTCATGGCACAGCCGGGCGGCGTAGTTGCCCTGCGGCAGGAGCACGTTGTCCGAGAAGTTCAGGTAGGGCCCGCGGAAGTCTTCGGCATACCAGTAGTGCACCTTGACGTCCTCGCGGATGGAGCCGAGGAGGTACCAGCGTTCGCCGATGCGGACCGGCACCGGCACCTCGACGTCATCGTAGCGCCCCGGGTGGAAGAGCGGCTGCCTGGGCTCGAAGCGGTCGGGCTCCACCTCCTCGAGCATGGCCACGGCGCCTCGGCGGATGACCGGCCCGTAGTCCACCCGGCCGGCGGCCAGCAGGTAGCCGGCGCCGTCGACGCGCACGTAGTAGGGGTCGCGGAAGCTGACCCAGTGGCGCCCCACGTGCAGGTCGTGCTCATAGGGCGGCCCCGACAGCGTCAGCGGGTAGGCGCCGGCGTCGTCCTTGTGCCAGTCGAAGAGGTCGTCCGAGCGCGCCAGCCCGATGCGCTGCACGCGCCCCCGGTCGCGCATGCTCAGGCCGGTATAGAACATGCGCCACTGGCCGCTTCGCTGCGGGTCGGGCGAGACGCTCATCGTCCACAGCATGTCGTCGTCCCAGCCGCCGGGCTGGCTGATGAACAGCGCGTTCTCCACGCGCTGCCACGACAGGCCGTCCTCGGACACGGCGTGGGCGATGTAGTCGTGGTTGGGCAGCACCAGGTGGAACAGATGGTAGAGGCCGCCGTGACGCACGACCTCGACGTCGCCGATCTCGCTGACACGGAAGCCGAAGCCTGCGTACATGTCTCACACCCCCCGGAGAGCCGTCACGTTTGCATGTCGCCGGCGTCCTGCGTGGCCGCGTCGGCGTCCTCCCGGCCGGGAACCAGGCCGTAGTGTCGGAGCCCCTCCACGACGCCGCCCGCCAGCTCCGCGTTGGCGAAGTAGATCCCACGCCGCCCGCGCAGCCGGGAAAGCTCCGGGGCATGGTTGCCGACCACGATGCCGTCGTAGCGCGCGGCAAGCATCTCGGCGTCGTTCCCGGAGTCGCCGGCCACCACGATGTCGCGGGGCGAAAGGCCCCACTTGCGTGCCAGGTAGCGGATGGCCTTGGCCTTGGAGGCGCGTGCGGGCAACACGTCGAGGAAGGCCCCCGCGGAGTGCACCAGCGTCGCCTGGGCGCCCGCCTCGATCAGTGCCGATCGCACCTCGTCGAGCGCGCGCTCGGCCGCCTCGCCCTCGGCGTGGAGGTAGTAGCTCACCTTGAAGCGTCGCTGGGCGTGGTCGGGCTGCGGTTCCAGGAACGACAGCCCGGCGAGCGCACTGCGCACCGCGTCCGGCTTCCAGCCATGGGAGAGGTAGTGGGCATAGCCGCGGTCCTCGACCGCCGCGACGCCGTAGTAGATCTCGCTTCCCACCGCGCAGACCAGCACGTCAGGTTTGGGAATGCGGTGCGTGGCCAGGGCATCCTGCACCTGCTCGAGGTTGCGGCCCGAGGCGACGGCGAAGGCGAGGTCCGCCTCGTCGAGGGCATCGGCGAGCGACTGGAGCCCCGCCAGGTCGTCGCCTCGCTCCTCGTCGATGAGCGTCTTGTCGATGTCGCATACCAGCAAAGGGCGCCCGCGGTGCAGGTGCTCGCCGGAACCGGTACGCCAGGTCGCGCGCCTGAGCTCGTCCAGGTCGGCCTGCAAGCCGGTGAGCGCCTCCAGGTAGCTGTCGCCGTGGGCCTGCCAGGAGTAGTGCCGACGCACCCCGTCGATGCCGTGCTCGGAGTAGCGGTCCCACAGGTCGCGATCCACGAGGACGCGCTTGAGCGCATCCTGGATGGCCGCCGTGTCGCGGGCATCGACCAGGATTCCGCTCTGGCAGTTGTGGATGATGTCCTGCGGGCCGCCGTGGTCGGTGGACACCACCGGCAGCCCCGACGAGCTGGCCTCGATCAGCGTGATGCCGAAGTTCTCCACCAGGGCCGGGTTCACGAACACGCCCCGGCTGGCCGCCGCCAGCCGGTAGAGGACGGGGATGTCCGTGTCCGGATCATGCTTCTTGGGCAGCGCGAGCCGGCCGTAGAGGTCATAGCGGTCCATGAGCAGCAACATGCGGGTGAGGACCTCTTGCTCGTTGTCGTCCATCTGCGTGATGTCCTTGCGCACGCCGGCGAACAGCGCCAGGTTGGCGATCTGCTGCAGCTCCTTGTCCTCGCCGTAGGCGGTCAACAGGCCGTCGATGTTCTTGCGCCGGTCCGGCCGGCTGATGGCCAGGATCAGCGGCTTGTTGGGGTCGTAGAGGAAGCGCGCGATCTCCTGCTTCTGACGGACGCGCGCCCTGACGACCGCCTCGCCGGGGTCGAAGGCGTCGTCGAGGTCGTAGTAGAACGGGTAGAAGGTGTCGATTTCGATGCCCGGCGGGATCACGCGGTAGTGGGCGCGGCTGCTGGCGCGGTAGAGCTCGTAACCGTGCTGGACCTCATGGTTGGTGCTGGCGATGACCAGGTCCGCCTTCTCCAAGACCTCTTCCTCGACGGCGATGCGGTGGTTGATGTGGTACTGGCGGTCGATCTCCTCTTCGGTCATGCCGGCCCGCGTGAGGACGCGGAGCTTGTTGCGTCCAAGCGAGTGGCCCGTGAAGATCAACGGCACCCCCAGCACGCTGGCGAGCTGCAGCGCCACGTACCCCGCGTCGGCGTAGTGGCCGTGCACCACGTCGGGTGTGATGCCGTGCTCGCGGTCGAAGCGCAGCACCGCCTCGACGAACTCGTCCAGCAGCGGCCACAGCAGCTCCTTGCGGCGGTAGCGGGTGCCCCCGGCCCGGACACGCACCAACCGCGCCTTGGGTCCGAGGTCCTCGATGGGAACGGCATAGTCGTTCGACACGCGTGGGTCGTCGATGAGCCGCGTGAACAGGTCGACCTGCCCCACGTCGGGGCGCCGACCCAGCGCGCGCGCAAGCTCGACGACGTACTTCGTCTGCCCGCCGGTGTCGGCGTCGCGACCCAGCTCCAGGTCCTCACCGCGGATGAGGCCGTGGATGCTGAACATCTGGACGATCGGCCCGCGCCCGAAGCTCTCGCCGTCGCTGTCGGTCATGGTCCCAGACTGCCCTCCCAAAACAGGCTACCAGACGCTTTCCGGCCGGCCCGTAAGGGAGCGTGGTCCGGCGCTCCGCGAGCGGGTGCTATCCTGCCGGCGGAGGAGCGATGGCCCTGTTCGACAAGCCCCCTGCGGTGCTGGCATTGGAAGACGGAACTGTGTACTACGGCTACGCCTTCGGTCACCCCGGCCGCAGCGTGGGTGAGGTGGTGTTCAACACCTCGATGACCGGGTACCAGGAGATCCTGACCGACCCGAGCTACAAGGGGCAGATCGTCACCATGACCTACCCGCACATCGGGAACTACGGGGTCAGCGTGTACGACATGGAGTCGAACCGGCCCTACGCGCAGGGCTTCATCGTGCGCGAGTTCAGCCGCACGGCCTCCAACCACCGTGCCAACCAGGACCTCCAGAGCTTCATGGAGCAGCATCGCATCGTGGGGATCGAGGGCATCGACACGCGTGCGCTCACGCGCCGGTTGCGGACCGGCGGCGTGGTGAAGGGCGTCATCCACCACGGCGCCGTCGACGCCGATCTCGAGGCCGAGCTGGTGCGGCGGGCGCGGGAGCACGAGGACATCGACGGCCGCGACATGACGCCTGAGGTCACCACCCCGTTGCCGTACGCGAGGCCTTCGTTCAACGAGACCCCCCGCGTGGTGGTCATGGACTTCGGCATCAAGCACTCCATCGTGTACAAGCTCGAGCAGGCCGGGGCCGAGGTCATCGTGGTGCCTGCCCAGACGACGCCGGCGCAGATCATGGCGCTCGATCCCTACGGCCTGGTCCTGTCCAACGGCCCCGGCGATCCCGACGGCCCCAAGTACGCGCACGACACGGTGTGGCAGCTGCTCGGCCTGCTCCCGACGTACGGGATCTGCCTCGGCCACCAGCTCCTGGGCCTCGCCGTCGGCGGTCGCACCTTCAAGCTCCGCTACGGGCACCACGGGGCCAACACGCCGGTGAAGAACGTGGTCACCGGCGCCGTCGAGATCACCAGCCAGAACCACAACTACGCCGTCGACATCGACAGCATCCCCGGCCGGCAGTTCGTGGCCACGCACATCAACCTCAACGACGGCACCCTCGAGGGCATGGCGCACCAGCGCTACCCGGTGTTCAGCGTGCAGTACCACCCCGAGGCCAGTCCCGGGCCGCACGACGCCAACTACCTGTTCCGCCGCTTCATCGAAGAGGTGAACGCCTTCGAAGGGGCGACGGCCCTGCCGGCGGCGACCGCGCAGCCGCTCGGCGTGTTCTGAGCGGAGCGGCCGCCCGAAGCCGCTCAGTTGACCACGCGCGTGGGCTCCAGGCGGCCTTTTCGCCAGCGGGCCAGCAGGTAGGCGGCGAGCCCTACCGGCCCGAGCAGCAGGGTCGCGATGACGAAGGGCGCCGCGGGGACGTTCCAGTAGCGCGCGTCGCGGAAGATCCACACGCCGGCGAACAACGTCAGGGTGACCAGATCGGCCACCGCCAGCAGCGCTCCCCAGGGCATCGCGAGGAAGCGCTGGACGCCGGCCAGCGCCAGGCTCGGCACGCCCGCGGACGCCAGCGCCCCGACCAGCGGCACCAGCACGACCGCACCGAGGGCGACGAAGGGCCAGGGCGACTGCACGGCGGCGATGGTGAAGCGTCGGCGGGGGAACAGCAGCATCGCGCCCCACAGCAGCAGCGGCGCGACCACGAACAGGTTGAACAGGCCGTTCATGGTGCGAGTGTATCGTCCGGAGCGCCTTCCCACGTGCTCGGCATCGCCTCGGGATGCAAGCGTGATACCCCCATGCCAGACTGGGGCCAGCATGGCGCGCGAGAGGCTGCTGGTGGTCGAGGACGACAGGGACATCGCCCGGGTCGTCGAGTTGCACCTGTCGGACCTGGGCCACGAGGTCAGCTGGACGCCGTCGGGCGTCGAGGGCCTCGAGCTGGCGCTGTCCGGGCGCTTCGCCCTGGTGGTGCTCGACCTGAGGCTGCCTGACCTGGACGGACTGGAGCTGTGTCGGACGCTGCGCGCCACGCGGCCGGACGTGCTGGTGCTGATGCTCACCGCGCGCTCCTCCGAGCTCGACCGTGTGGTCGGCTTGGAGCTGGGTGCGGACGACTACCTGGGCAAGCCGTTCGGGGTGCGCGAGCTGCAGGCGCGGGTGAAGGCGCTGCTCCGCCGGCGTCGCGAGGCCGCACGCGCCGAGAGCATGCCGGAGCGGCTGTGCAGCGGCGACCTCGAGATCGACGTGCGCGGACGCGAGGTGCGCCTGGCGGGGAACGTGGTGCACCTCACCGCGCGCGAGTTCGACCTGCTGGTGCAGTTCGCCCGCAACCCCGGCCGCGTGTACAGCCGCACCGAGTTGCTCGACCTCGTCTGGGGTCACGGCTTCGATGGCTTCGAGCACACGGTGAACTCGCACATCAACCGTCTGCGGGGCAAGATCGAGCCCGATCCGGCCCAGCCGAGCTACATCCGGACGGTCTGGGGCGTGGGCTACAAGTTCACGGGTCCGGACGGCTGAGGGGCCGATGCGCACGCTGCACGCACGCTTGATGCTGGTGCTGGCGCTGGCGCTGGTGGCGGCCGGCGCGGCCTTGCTGTTGCTGACGGTGCGCAGCGCTCGCGGGTACTACCAGGAAGTGACGCAGCGGCAGAACGCCGACGTAGCGGCCAACCTGGTGTCGGAGCACGACTTGATGATCGGCCACGACGTCGACCGGGCAAGGCTGGCGGCGGTGGCCAAGAACCTCGCCATGACCAACCCCGGTGTCGAGGTCTACGTCCTCGACGCGCAGGGCCAGGTGCTCGCAGGCAGCGTCCCGACCGCCAGCTGGGAGCGGTCGACGGTGTCGCTCGCCGCAGTGCGCACGTTCCTGGAGCGGCCGCGCCGCTACCCCATCCTGGGCACCGACCCGCGCCGCGGCGGTCGCACGGTGTTCTCGGTCGCGCCGCTGACGGGGGGCGGCGGCTACTTATACGTGGTGCTGACCGACGAGATGCGCTCGGGAATCGTCCGCGACGTGCAGGGCAGCACGGCACTGCGCTTCGCCCTCTACGGCGGCGCCGGCATCCTGGTCCTGGTGCTGGCCGGCGGAGCGCTGGCCTTCTTCTCGCTGACGCGGCGCCTGAGACGGCTGCAGCGCGCCATGACCGCCTTTCGCGGCGAGGGGACGGCACCGGGACCGGCGACGGTCGGCCTGGCGCCGGTCCCCTCGCCGCGCGACGAGATAGACGTGCTGCACAACGATTTCATCGCGCTTGCGGATCGCATCGGCGACCAGGTCGACGCGTTGAAGCGCTCCGACGAGGTGCGGCGGGAGCTCGTCACCAACGTGTCGCATGACCTGCGCACGCCGCTGGCGGCGCTGCGCGGCTCGCTGGAGACGCTGGCGTTGAAGGGCAACGCGCTCGGAGCCCGTGAGCGCGGGGCGTTCCTGGCGGCGGCGCAGGCACAGAGCGAGCGCCTGGGACGCCTAATCGACCAGCTCTTCGAGCTGTCGCTGCTCGACGGCGAGGCGACGCCGTGGCAGGCGGAGGACTTCCCTCTGGCTGAGCTGGTGTCCGACACGGTGGAGAAGGACCGCCAGCGTGCGGAGGCCAAGGGGGTGCGCATCGAGCTCGAGGTGCCTGCGTCGCTGCCGTTCGTGCGCGGGAACCTCGGTCTCATCGAGCGCACGCTCTCCAACCTGCTCGACAATGCCCTGCGGCACACGCCCGCCGGCGGCGAGGTGCGGGTGTCGCTCGGCCTGGCCGCCGACGGCCGCGTGCAGGTGAGCGTGCGCGACACCGGCGAAGGCATTCCCGCCCGCCACCAGGCGCGCATCTTCGAACGCTTCTACCGCGTGGGGGACGACGCGCGCGGTCCCGGCGGTGCCGGGCTCGGTCTCGCCATCGCGGCGCGTGTGGTGGAGCTCCACGGCGG
>CAYOXR010000497.1:0-2029 GCA_964407955.1 uncultured bacterium
TTCTTCGAGTACTACGACCCGCGCGACGGCACGCCAGCCGGCGCCAGCGACTTCTCGTGGAGCGCGGCGCTGGCCCTCGAGCTGGTCGAGCCGCTGCCGCTCGCCGCGGCGCGGTGAGCCGCGCCCTGCCGTGCCAGCCGCACCGGGCCGCCTGACGCCGGCGACGCGCGCGCACCTGCGCGCGCTCTACGGGGAGGCAGGCGACGCCGTGGCGGCCGCGCTGCAGCGCCGGGCCGCGTCGTTCCGAGCCGCGCACCCCCGGCGGCCGGTGCCGCCGGGCCGGCGCCTGAGCGCACGCGACGCCTTCCTCATCGCCTACCCGGACCACGTGCAGGCGCCCGGCGAGGCACCGCTCGCCACGCTCGCGCGCGTGCTGCGCGGACCGCTGGCGGGCACGCTGTCGGGTGTTCACCTGCTGCCGTTCTACCCGGCCTCGTCGGACGACGGCTTCGCCGTGATCGACTACGACGAGGTGGACCCCAGGTTGGGCAGCTGGCACGACGTGGCGGCGCTCGCGGCGGACCACCGCCTGATGTTCGACGCCGTGATCAACCACGCCTCGGCCTCGAGCGGCTACCTGGCGCGGTTCCTCGCAGGCGATCCGGCGGCGGAGGGCTTCTTCCGCACCCTGAGCCCCGAGGCGGACGTCAGCGCCGTGGTGCGGCCACGGACCACGCCCCTGGCCACCCCCTTCGACACGGCAGACGGCCGCACCGTATCGTTGTGGACGACCTTCGGACCCGACCAGGTGGATCTCGACTACGCCACCCCCGCGGTCCTCGAGGAGGTCGCCAGGGTCCTCCTGCACTACGTCTCGCGCGGCGCCGAGGCGCTGCGGCTGGACGCCGTCACCTATCTGTGGAAAGAGCTGGGCACGCGCTGCGCCAGCCTGCCGCAGACGCACCTGGTCCTGAAGGTGCTGCGCGCCGTGCTGGAGGCGGCCGCCCCGTGGGTGACGGTGCTGACCGAAACCAACGTGCCGCATGAAGAGAACGTGTCGTACTTCGGAGACGGCCACGACGAGGCACAGCTGGTGTACAACTTCGCGCTGCCGCCCCTGGTCCTCCACACGGCGCTGAGCGGCGACGCCGCGGCGCTGCGGCGATGGGCCGCCGGGCTGGCGACGCCGTCACGCGAGACCGCCTTCTTCAACTTCCTGGCGTCGCACGACGGGGTGGGGCTGCGTGCGCTCGAGGGGCTCGTCGAGGACGCCGCCGCCGCCCGTCTGGCGGAGGTCACGCTGGCGCGAGGCGGCCAGGTGTCGTGGCGCTCGGCGCCGGACGGTGAGCGACCCTACGAGCTCAACATCAACTACTTCGATGCCCTCACGGCGCCCGACGACCCGGTCGCCACCAGCGTGCGGCGCTTCGCCACCGCCCACGCCGTGATGCTCGCCATTGCCGGCGTGCCGGCGGTGTATGCCCACAGCCTGCTCGGCTCACGCGGCGCCCCGCACGAGGTGACGCGCACCGGCCGCGCCCGCAGCATCAACCGCGAGAAGCTCGCGTTGGGGCGCCTGAGCTCGGAGCTGGCCGATGCCGAGGGTCGACGCGCCCGCGTGCTTGCGTCGCTGTCGGCCCTGCTGAGGGCGCGGCGCGGCCACCCCGCCTTCGACCCGTTCGGTGAACAGCAGGTACTGGATGCGGACGGCGGCGTGTTCGCGCTGCTGCGGACAGCCGCCGGCCGCACGGCGTGGTGCCTGCACAACCTCTCGGACCGCGCCCAGCGGCTCCGTAACGCCGAGCTCAACGGCACCGCCCGCGACCTGCTGACCGGCGGCGAGCGCACGCTGAGCGGCGAGCTGACGCTCGAGCCCTGGCAAACGCTCTGGCTCGAGCCGCTGTGACGCGCGTGTACAGGTGTGGGAACAACACCGCGCGCCACCACGGCCATCTGCTTCAATGGAGACAAGGAGCGCATCCATGAGCAGCGAACGGCGCCATCGCTTCGCAACCCGCGCGGTCCACGACGGCCAGGGCCCCGACCCGGGCACCGGCGCGCACGCCACGCCGATCTACCAGACGTCCAC
>CAYOXR010000498.1:0-6225 GCA_964407955.1 uncultured bacterium
ACCGGCAGCAGGTCCTTCAAGGCCGAGATCTTCTTCTCGTGGATAAGGATGTAGGCGTCCTCCAGGACCGCTTCCATGGCGTCGGAATCGGTCACGAAGTAGGCGCTGAGGTAGCCCTTGTCGAACTGCATGCCTTCGACCACGTCGAGCTCGGTATCGAGCGTCTTGGACTCCTCGACGGTGATCACGCCGTCGCGCCCGACCTTGTCCATGGCGTCGGCGATGAGCTTGCCGACCTCAGGCTCGTTGGCGGAGATGCTCGCCACCTCGGCCACGCTCTTGCTGTCCTCGACCGGTTTCGCCATCTCCCTGATGCTGGCGACGGCGGCCTCCACGGCCTTGTCGATGCCGCGCTTCAGGGCGAGCGGGTTGGCGCCGGCCGCGACGTTGCGCAAGCCTTCCTTCACGATCGACTGCCCCAGCACCGTGGCGGTGGTGGTGCCGTCCCCGGTGATGTCGTTGGTCTTGCTGGCGATCTCGATCAGCAGCTTCGCGCCGACGTTCTCGAGGTGATCGGACAGCTCGATGTCCTTGGCGACGGTCACGCCGTCCTTGGTAATGGTGGGGCTGCCGAACTTCTTCTCCAGCACCACGTTGCGGCCCTTGGGGCCGAGCGTCACCTTGACGGCGTTGGCGACGGCGTTGACGCCGCGCTCCAGGCTCCTGCGGGCTTCTTCCTTGAAGATCAGTTCCTTGGCCATGTCTGCTCTCTCTCCGGGTTCAATCGACGACCGCGTGGATGTCGCGCTGGCTGAGGATCATGAGCTCGCGGCTGCCGAGGTTGACCTCGGTCCCGCCGTACTTGGCGAACACCACCACGTCGCCGACCTTGACCTCCATCGGCTCCCGCTCGCCGCTGTCGAGCACCTTGCCGGGGCCGACGGCCAGCACCTTGCCGCGCTGGCTCTTCTCCTTGGCGGTGTCGGGCAGGACGATGCCGCTGGCCGTGGTCTGGGGCTCGTCGATCACCTCGACGACCACCTTGTCCCCGAGCGGCTTGAGGGTCATCTTCTCCTCGGTTACTGCCATAGCTGCCTCCGTGTCACGCTCGTAATCGGTATTGAGTGGTTGACCATGAGATTAGCACTCACCAAGCGTGAGTGCCAACACCGCTCATGGTATCGGCGCGCCTTCATGTTGTCAAGGACTTTGAGCCGGCAACGCTCAGGTTTTCCGGCTCGCCCACCACCAGCGCCGCCCGCCGGGCCTCAACCGCGCTTGAGCCCCCACACGAAGGACGGCACGAACGCCGCGGCGAACGCGACGTTGTAGGTCAGGACGGCAAGCACCGAGCGCCATGCGCCGCCGAGCGCGCTCGGCGTCAGGAGCGGGTCCACGCTGTGCTGCACCGCAGCCCAGTTGATCGACACGAAGCCGTAGTAGGCCAGCACCTGCACCACCACGAAGATCAGCCCCACCACGATCGCGACGACCTTGCCCACCTTCTTGAGGGCGAAACCCGCGGCGAACCCCGCGACCGCGCCGAACCCGAGTTGCTCCACGAAGGGGAACACCGTCTGCAGGTTCGGATTCTGCACGCATCGAGCCTAGCACGTGCCGCCAGCCGTGCGCGCCGTCACGTCGAGCGGCAGCGGGACAGGGTTCGAGGCTCGCCGGGAACGGCCGCCCCCTGAGGTAAGATGGCCGCGTGAGCCTGCGCATCGCACCGCCGATCCGGGAGGCCCTGCGCGCGGGCCGGGCTGTCGTGGCGCTCGAGTCCACGGTGCTCACACATGGCTTGCCCCGTCCACGCAACCTCGCCGTCGCCCGCCGGCTGGAAGCGTGCGTCAGCGACGCAGGTGCCGTCCCCGCCACCATCGCCGTCATCGACGGTGCCCTGGTGGTGGGCGTCGACGACGCCGAGCTTCGCCGCCTCGCCGAGGACGAAGCGGTCGACAAGGCCTCGCTCTGGAACCTACCTGCGCTGCTGGCGGCCGGGGCATGCGCCGGCACCACAGTGGCGGCGACCCTGCACGCGGCTGCCATGGCAGGCATCCGGGTGTTCGCTACCGGCGGCATCGGCGGGGTCCACGACCACCCCTTCGACGAGTCCGCCGATCTCCGGGCGCTGGCGCGCTACCCGCTGCTCACGGTCTGCTCCGGGCCAAAGAGCATCCTCGATGCCGCGGCCACGCTCGAACGCCTGGAAAGCTACGGGGTCAGCGTGGTGGGTTACGCGAGCGACCGCCTGGCCGGCTTCCTGGTCCCGCTCACGGCCCTGCCTCTCGCAGCACGCGTCGACACGCCGGCACAGGCCGCGGCCGTGCTGGCGGCACGGCGCGACCTCGACCTCGAAGGCGGCGTGGTGCTGTCCAACCCGGTATCGGAAGGCGTCGACGCGGACGACCTGGCGGCGTGGCAGCAGCACGCTCGCCGGGACGCCGAGGCCGACGGCGTGCGCGGACGGGCCGCGACGCCCTACCTGCTGGCACGCCTGGCGGAGCTGTCGAAGGGTGCGAGCCTGGAGGTCAACCTGCGTCTGTTGGAGGCGAACGCCCGCCTGGCGGCCGCGGTCGCGGTGAGCCTGGCAAGTGCGTCGCTGCCCGGGCCGGCCCCGATGGGTGCGGCCGCGGCCGGAGGACCGGCATGAGCGAGAAGGACCAAGAACGCAGCAAGGCACCAGGCGCCGACGCCGACGCGGGCGACGCGGGCAACAGCCCGGCGGCGCAGCGCGAAGCGCCCGGCGACGGGGCCCACGGCCGGGGTCGCTCCGCGTCTCTGGGCGACATGCTGGTGCAGGCACGAAAGGGCAAGGGCCTCGAGCTTTCCGACATCGGCGAGCTCACGCACGTCAGACAGGAGTACCTGCGCGCGCTCGAGGAGGCGCGCTACCGCGACCTGCCCGAGGACGTCTACACCCGCAACTACGTGCGCCTGTACGCGCAGGCCGTCGGACTGGACGCCGAGAGCTTGCTGGACGTGTATCTCATCGAGCGCAGGCGCATCGTGGGCATGTCCACGCTGGAGGAACGGCTCGAGAAGGAGCGGCGCGGCGAGGTACCCGAAGCCGATCGCCGGGCGCGCTTGCCGTTCGGCACACTGCTGCCCACCCTCGCGCTCGTCGCCGTGCTGGTCGGAATGGCGGTGTGGGGCTTCAACAGCCTGCTGTTCCGCCCGGCGCGCGGCCCGGCCGGCACCGCGGCCACCGGCACCGCCGCACCCGGCGCACAGCTGCCCGGGAACGGCGCCACGAAGCCAGCCGGGGGTGCGGGTACCGCCGCTGCCGGCGCCGCCACGGCATCCGCCGGCCAGCCCGCGAAGCCATCCGCCACCACGCCGGCAGGCGTCGTCGGAGACGCGGTCCAGGCCAAGACGGTGCAGGTGACGATCGACACCTCGCCGCCGGGCGCCAGCGTCAGCATCGACGGCTTTGCCCTTCCCGGCACCACGCCGATCCAGGGCGCACCCGTGACGGCGCGCGAGGGGCGCGTCGTGCGCGTCACGCTGGGCGGCTACCAGCCGCTGCAACGCACCGTCGACCTGCGTCACGACCAAACCCTGGACTTCACCCTCACGCCCACCCCGGCGGCCGCCAACGCCACCGAGAAGGCGCCCGCCAAGGCGGTGACGCCGGCGTCGGTGGCGGCCGGGCAGATCGGCATCAACATCACGGCCCGCACCTGGCTGGAGGTCTACCACAGCACCAGCCGCAACCAGGGGGAGCGTCTCGTCTACGCCACCGTCGACGCCGGCACCCACTACGTGTTCAAGCTCCCGGTCTACCTGCACGTGGGCAACGCCGCCGGTGTCGATATCGTCACCAGCGACAAGGACCTGGGGAACATGGGATCGCCGGGGGCGGTCGTGAGCAAGGCCTTCCCGGCGCCGTGAGCGCGCGCGGCGGGGCGCCGAGGCGCGTCCGCCGGGCCACGCTGGCCGGCGCCGCAGTCGCCCTGGCGCTGGCGCTGTCGAGCAGCCCCGCCTCGGCACAGCGCTTCGAGTGGCGTGACGTGGTCCAGGACGTCACGCTGGCGGCCGACGGCAGCGTGCGCGTGGTGGACACGCGCACGCTGTGGACCAGCGGCGACTTCGGCGAGGCGTTCATCTGCGTCGGTCACGGGCCGAGGCAGACGGTCAGCCTGCTGCCGCAGAGCGGCGCGCTGGGCGCGGGGCCGCCCGCTCGTGCCTACACCCAGCCCTGCAAGGGGGGCACCGAGGTCGTCGTGCACCAGGACCGCCGCGTGTCCAGTCGCCGCGTGCGCTTCGCCTATCGCCTGGACGGCTCCATGGACGCCTACAGTGACGTCGTCCAGTGGTACTGGAACCTGGTGCAGCTGGATCACCCGCTCATCGTCGGCTACCACCTGACGGTCCACGCTCCCGGCAGCATGGCGTCCCCCTTCGATGCCTTCGTGCAGCGCTACGCCAACCCCGAGCGGCCCACCGTGGCGCTCTCCGCCGACCGCAGCACGCTGCAGGTGAGCTTCCAGCGCATCCCGCACGGAGACGGCGTGGAGGTGCGTTACCTGATGGATCCGGCGCTGTTCACGCTGCACGGCGCGCGTCCCGGCCTCCAGCGACTGCTCGCGGACCAGCTGCGGGTGGCTGGCATCGAGCGACGGGGCCGCGCCTGGCAACGCCTCCGCTCGCACTGGCTGTGGGGGCTCGTGCCGCTCGCGTTGCTGGCCTGGCTGGGTCTGGGCGTGTGGCGCGCCTACGTGCGCGTCGGCCGCGAGCCGGCCGCGCCGTCGCTGCGGCACCCTTTCGAGCCGCCAAGCGACTTGCCGCCGGCCGCCGTCACCGCGCTGCGCATGCAGACCTTCAACCCGGCGGCCATGGGACCGGCCTTCTACGCCACCATCATGGACCTGGCGCGGCGGGGTTACGGCTCGTTCGCCCCCAAGGGCCGCCGCTTCGAGATGCGGCTGGACCCCCAGCGCTCGCGGAGCGACCTGGAGCCCTTCGAGCGGGACGTGCTGAACTACCTGAGCAGTGCCGCGCGCACACATCGCCGCGGCGACCCCGACTACCTCGAGTTCAGCGAGCTGAAGGCCTACTCCCGGCAGCACGGCCAGAGCTTCGTGCGCGCCTGGGGCCGCAACGTGCGAGGCTGGCTCGAGGCGCGCCGCGGCGGATCGCTGGTGAGCGCGGCCAGCCAGGCGGCGACGCGGCGTTGGAGCGCGCTCGCCATCCTGGTCGCGGCGGTGCTGGGGGCCGGCGCCTTCCTGGCCGGCGGCAGCGCGCGCGTGCTGCTGGCGATCGGCGCGGGGCTGGCGGCCCTGCTGGCCGCGACGGCCGCTGCCAGCCTGCCCTCCTGGCGCAGGGACCTGGCCGCCGAGATCTACGGCTGGCAGGGCTTCAAGCGGACGCTCACCGATTACACCCGTATGAAGGACGCTCCGCTCGACTTCTTCGGCCTGTGGGACGTGTACTACTGCTACGCTGCCGCGCTGGGCGTGGCGGACCGCTACCTCAAGACGCTGGCGCGCGCGGTACCCCTTGCCGGTGTCGACGAGGGGGCGCTGCTGGCGCGCGGAGGCTGGCTCGGCGCCCAGCCGGGCGCCGGCTTCGCCAGCCTCGCGGCCATGACGTCGACGGTGCAGTCCATGTCGAGCGCGCTGGCCGCCGCCTCGGCCTCGGCGTCCTCCGGAGGCTCGTCGGCTGGCGGCGGCGGGGGCGGCGGGGGCGGCGGCAGCTCGGGCGGGCGCTGAGCTCGTTGACCGTCCGCAGCCGGCGGCCGCCAACCAGGGCGCGGCGTTAGGATCGAGGGCGCGGCCGCGCGCGGCCGCGGAAGGAGAGCGCATGACCGGAAGCCGGAACGAGCGCGGCATCGGACTGGGTCGCCGCGCGGCCGCGGCGTGGGGCGCGTCGCTGGCCGGTCTCGCCGTCGTGATGGGCGCCTTCGGGGTGCACGGCCTCGCCGCTATGGTGTCCGCGGACCGCCTGCAGGTGTGGGAGACCGCGGTGCGCTTCCAGATGTATCACGGGCTGGGCCTGCTGGCGATCGCCGGCCTGCCGCGGCCGGCGCGCCTGGCCTCGCTGCTGCTGGTGGTCGGGTCCCTGATCTTCTCGGGGAGCCTCTACGTGCTGGTCGGCACCGGGGTCGCGGTGCTGGGCGCCATCACGCCCCTCGGCGGGGTCCTGCAGATCGCTGGCTGGGCGCTGCTGGCCGTGACGCTGGCACGACGCGAGCCGGCCGCGGCGGGCTAGCCGGCAAGACGGTCCCGCCTCGCCGCGTCCGTCCGCGCTCAGGCGCCGTCGTCCCGGGCGCCGGACGCCGACGGC
>CAYOXR010000499.1:0-2569 GCA_964407955.1 uncultured bacterium
GACTTGCCGGCACCGTTGGGCCCCACGACCGCCACGGCCGTGCCGGCTTCGATCCGGAGGTCCACGTCGTTGACGATGGGAAAGCCCCGGTAGCCGGCGGTCAGCTTCTTGACCTCCAGAGCCGCCGTCATCGCGCCACCCCCAGATAGGCGTTCACGACCGACTCGTTCTGCTGGATCTGCTGGAACGTCCCCGACGCCAGAACGGTGCCCTCGGCCATCACGATGACGCGGTCGCACAATTGGGCGACGGTCCGCAGGTCGTGCTCCACCAAGACGAAGGTGATGCCGTGCTCCCGCATCTCCTTGAGGTGCGTCGCGATGCGAGACTTCAAGGCGGGATTGACCCCTGCCATAGGCTCGTCCAGCAGCGCGATCTTGGGGTCGGCCATCCAGATGCGGGCCAGCTCCAGCAGGCGCTTCTGTCCCCCGCTCAGCTCCGACGCGTAGGCGTTGCGCAAGCGGTAAAGGTCGAACAGCTCGAGGATCTCCATCGCCCGGTGCACCAGGGCGCGCTCGGCCTCGGCGATCCGGCGCCGGAGGAACAGGGCCCCGAACAACCCCGTCAGCTGGTCCTCTGGCTGGGCCACCAGCACGTTCTCCAGCACCGTCATCTTGGGCCACTCCTGCGAGAGCTGGAAGGACCGGGCAACGCCCAGCTTGAAGCGCTGCGAGGGCGCGAGGCCCGTGATCGCCTGCCCCTGGAAGGTGATGTCGCCCTCGTCGGGGACGAGCGCTCCCCCCACGCACGAGATCAAGGTGCTCTTGCCGGCGCCGTTGGGTCCGATCAGCCCGCAGATCTCCCCCTCGAAGACATCCAGCGAGCAGCCTTGGAGCGCGCGCACGCCACCGAAGCTGTGCCCGACATCGCGGACCGACAGCATGGCGGTACCGTGTCTGGCATCGGCCATGGCGCGCTCAGCCCCCCTCGGGAGGCGTGGGGATCGCCTCCGGTCTCGCCTCGCCGCGACGGCCCGGCAACAGGTGATCGTAGAAGCGGCGCTTCTCCGGAATGAGGCCTTGAGGCCGGAAGTACAGCACCAGGATCACCAGCAGGCCGATGGCCAGCGCCCTAATCGCCGGCACCAGCTCCTGGTTGCCGAACGACGGCAGGAACAGGGTGCCCTGGATGATCACGCCCTGCATGATGAGGGCGCCGAGCGCCGCGCCCAGGTTGTTGCCGGAACCGCCTACGATGACGGCCGCCCACACGATGAAGGTCTCGACGGCCTGCCAGCCGGACGGGCTCATGGCGCTGACGAACTCGATGGT
This sequence comes from uncultured bacterium, assembly GCA_964407955.1. Taxonomy (GTDB): domain Bacteria; phylum Deinococcota; class Deinococci; order Deinococcales; family Trueperaceae; genus JASBRS01. The sequence continues at coordinate 1,272 of CAYOXR010000499.1, forward strand.
GAGCGCTCCGCCCACCCCCGCCATGAAGCAGCCGACCAGCATCATCACGAGCTGATGGCGTAGCACGCGATGACCGAAGGCTTCGGCCACGTCGGGATTGTCACGGATGGACCGGAGGATGCGGCCGTAGGGCGAGTTGCGGATCGAGTGGGAGATCCACCAGCAGATGGCCAGCACGACCAGGCCGATCGGGATCATCACCATGTAGCTGTTCTGCAGCGGCACGCCGAGGACGCCGGCCAGCGGCGTGGGGATGCCGAAGATGCCGTTGGAGCCCCCGAATATGGAGTTGGAGTTGGTGGCGACGTCCAGCGCCACGGTGCCGGCGGCCAGCGTGACGATGGCCAGGTAGTCGCTGCGCAGACGCCGGAACACCACCAGCGCCAGCGCCCCGCCCAGCGCCCCCGCCGCCAGGCCAGCGAGGAGGATGGGGATGGGGAACGGCAGGTTCGCGCCGAGGATGTAGAGCTCGCCGGTGCCCGGCTGCGGCCGGCCCAGCGCGGTGACGCCCGCGATGTAGGCACCGACCGCGACGAACGTGTAGTACGTGAAATTGACGATCCCGGTGAACCCGTATTGCAGGTTCAGTCCGAGGGTCAGGATCATGTACACGATGACGTACATGATCACGCTGGACCCGAAAGTGATCACCACGGACACGTTAGTGCGACCTCCCTGCCGAACGAATGATGCCCTCCGGTCTGAACAGCAACACGATGATCAGCACGAGAAAGGCCGCATCCTTGCCGTACTGCGGTAGGACCAACCCGGTGAACCCGGACGCCAGCCCGATGACGATCGCTCCGAGCATGGCGCCATAGGGCTTGCCGACACCGCCGAGAATGACCGATGCGAAGAACACGTACAGGAACGTCTCTCCCAGCGCCGGGTCGAAGCTGGCCGTGCTGTAGGCCAGCGCGATGCCGCCCAGGCCCGCGAGCACCCCGGTCAGCAGCCACGTCAGACGGACGATGGGCGCTTCGGCGATGCCGCTGACCGCTGCCAGCTCGCTGTTGTCCGACACCGCTCGCATGGCCTTGCCGATAGGGCTTCGCGACAGCATCAGGTGAACGGCCAGCATGACCAGCACGCTGCCGGCGATGACCACCAGCTGACTGGGCGTGAACAGGAACCAGCCCAGATGCAGCGGCGCCTCCGACGCCATCGGCAGCTCCTTGGACTGGGCGCCCCAGATGGCCAGGATGATGTTGTTGATGATGAACGACAGTCCGAACGTCACGATCAGGAGGATCAACGGAGACGACTTCTTGCGCACGAACGGACCCATGACGAACTCC
>CAYOXR010000500.1:0-8080 GCA_964407955.1 uncultured bacterium
TCGTCGGCGAGACGGTCCAGGTTGTGTTCGAGCGCGTAGAGGCCGGCCGCGGCGTAATGGCCGGTCTGCCGCATGGCGCCACCGAGCATCCGCCGGTGACGGAGGGCGAGCCGGATGTGCTGCGCGGATCCGGCCAGCAGCGAGCCGCCGGGTGCTCCCAGGCCCTTGGAGAGCGTGACCATGGCTAGGTCGAAGGGTGCCGCCAGTTCGGCTGGCGAGCGCCGGCTCGCGATGGCCGCGTTCCAGAGGCGTGCGCCGTCCAGGTACGTGGCGATCTCGCGAGCGCGTGCGGCCTCGCAGATGCGTATGACGTCCTGTTGCGGGAACACCACGCCGCCGCCGCGGTTGTGGGTGTTCTCGAGCTCGACGAGGGTGGTCGGCGGGAAGATCATGTGACCACGCGGCTTGATCGCCTCGACGAAGGCGTCTGCACCGAACAGCCCGCCCTCACCGATCTCCCGGAACTGCAAGCCGGCGTTGGCCGCGGAGCCCCCGGTCTCGTGCCAGACCGAGTGCGCTTCCGTCCCGACGACCACCTCGTCACCGGGACGCGTCAGCACTCGCAGAGCGACCTGGTTGGCCATCGTACCCGTGGGGAAGAAGAGCGCGGCTTCCTTGCCGAGCATGCTGGCGATGCGGTCCTGGAGGAGGTTCGTGGTCGGGTCTTCGCCGAACTGGTCGTCCCCTACGTCGGCGTCGGCCATGGCCTGGCGCATGGCCGCGTCCGGCCGGGTGACCGTGTCCGAACGGAGATCGATGACCGCTCTGCTGGCCATGGTGCCCCTCCTCATGAGCGGCCTCTCCTTTGCCCTGCGGAAGGTGCGCCCCGAGCCCCGGTCACGGAAAGCGCGAGGCCGTATGCCCTGACGCCCGAACCGCACCGCAACCGCGGCCAACGGGTAGGGCCCGCAAGGCGACGTGGCTCGACCATGGGCTGCTCGTGCCTGAAGTTAGCACGACCCCGCCGTTGTCGCGCAGCGTAAGGCGAACGGATTGCGCCTAGGGGCGGTTACGCCTCACGCGGCCCTTCGCTGGGAAGTCAGTGTGAACACGCCCTAGCCCGCAGCCACGGTCACGCACGCGCACGCCCGGCGCAACGTGGCGACTGGTGCGGCAAGGCGGCGCGCCGGTCTGGCGGAGCCGGAGCGACGAGCGGGGCTGCCGCCGTCCGCGGGCGCGCTAGTCGTCCCCTCCGAACCCGAACCCGCCGCGGCTGGGCAGCGTCTTGATGTAGGCCAGCAAGTCCGCGATCTGCTGATCGGTCGGCGCCTTGTGGGAGCCGAGGTAACCCTTGGCGCCGAGCTTGCCGAGGGCGTTCGAGGTCGATAGGCCGTTCTTGGCGTAGCCCGGCATGCGCTCGTTGCCGTAGAGGATCAGGCGCTTGAACGCGCCGAAGCCGCGGCGCGCCGCCTCGCCGCCTACGCCGCGGTACTTGCCGCCCTGACCCTTGGCGCCGTGACACGTCTGGCAGTTCGCCTGGTACAGCATGGCGCCGTTCGCGGCGTTCCCGGTCAGACCCGCCGGCGCGCCGCCGAGCGAGCCGCCACCTGCCTCGGCGCCGCCGTCACGACCCGCCTGCCCGAGCGCCAGCCCGGCGCCGACGAGTCCCAGCACGACGACCGTCACCCACACCCAGGTGCGACGCATCAACGCCGCTCCCTGACGCCGCACACCGCCCGCGTCCCGTCCGCGACCACGGGTACGCACGTGTCGGTACCCTGGCGACGCCGTGTGGCCGAGACGTGTCTCCGATTCTCGTCAATCATGCGTTGCCTCCAGCAGCAACGCTAGACGGGAACGGTTAATCCGGCGCAAACGTCGGCGGGCGAGGTTCTAACCGCACCTGGCCGCCTCGACGCCACGCGCCGCCATGGGCTCGGCAGCTGCTGTGAAGCGCGTGGGGCACGGCTCGCCGCGGCGGTCTCGAGGCACGCCGAACGCGTACCCAGGCGGGCCGCCCATATCCGCGGCTCAGCTGCTCGTCGTGGGCAGCAGCGCCCCCTTGGCGTCCAGGATCTCCTCGACGGCCGCCAACTGCTCCGGGGACAGCTCCCAGCTTCCGGCACGGGCGTTGCGCCGGACCTGAGCCGGCGAGGTTGCCCCGGCGATGACGCTGGCGACCGGGCGATGCGCGAGCAGATAGGCGAAGGCCAGGTCGATCAGCTCGTGTCCGCTCTGCTCGGTGAAGCTCGACAGCTCCTCGATGACGTCGAGCACGCCGTCCGTGAGCATCGCTTCCCAGCGCTCGCTGCCGGTCACGCGCGTGCCCGGCGGCAGCGGCCGGCCCCGGCGGTACTTGCCGGTGAGGATGCCGCTGAGTAGTGGGAAGTACGGCAAAAAGGCGATGTCCAGGCGTTCACAGGTGGGCAGCACCTCGCCCTCGACCTCGCGCTTGAGCATGCTGTACTCGTTCTGGACGCTGACGAAACGCGCCGCGCCCGGTCGGGCCGCAGCTTCGGCCTCCTGCAACTGGGCCGCGCTGAAGTTCGAGCAACCGATCTCGCGCACCTGACCCGCGCGCACCGCGTCGTCGAGGGCTCCGAGGGTGTCGGCGACGGGCACGTCGGCGTCGGGCATGTGGAGTTGGTAGAGGTCGATGTGGTCGGTTCGCAGGCGCCTCAGGCTTGCCTCCAGTGCGGACCGCACGTCTTCGGGACGAGCACCCGCCGGGGCGTCACGGTTGGCCGGATGCCCGAACTTGGTGGCGATCAGCACCTGGTCGCGGCGGCCCTGCAGCGCTTCACCCATGAATCGCTCGCTTTCGGTGCCGCCGTAGAGGTCGGCGGTGTCGAGGAAGGTGACGCCCTCCTCGATGGCCGCGTCCAGCACGCTCTTGGTGCCGGCAAGGTCGAGGCGTCGGCCGAAGTTGTTGCAGCCGAGGCCGACGATGGAGGCGTCGAGGGTGCCGATCGAACGGGTCTTCATAGTTGTCTCCTCGCTGGCTGACGTCGAAGGCACGGGCCGGGAACCGCATCCGACACACGCCCCGAGCGGAGCGTCCACCGCACCTCCCACACGTTACATAGCGAGGGCGGACAGCCACGTTCCCGGGACGGCCCGCTCGCGCGTGACGTCGCGCGCCACTGCCAGAGGAACGCCGTCGGCCCCGGGCCAGGATGCCGACCACACGGTGTCCGCCGGCAGGTCCATGGCAATGCCCGGGAAGGTTGCGGAGCACGCAGGCACGGCGCCCTCGAAGCCCGCAACGTCAGCGGCCGCCGGTCCAGGCGCCGGCCGGTTTCCCGGCATGCCGCTTCGAGCGGTGAAGGTCAGGGTCAGGGGCCTCTCGGGGGGTCTGTCGGGGGCGCCTGGCGCCCCGTCTCACCGCGAGGCTCGCTGGGCGCGCGTGCCCAGCACCAGCCGCTGGACGGTCAGGGTAAGCCCCAGGTAGAGCAGCGCGCTCGCCGAGCCGACGCCGGCGGCGCCGTCAGCGACGATGTGGGCGGCGATTCCGACGAGCCACAAGGCGATGGTCCACCAGGTTCCCTGGCGCCAGGTCTGTCCGCTGACATCGGTCCACAGCCGCACCGTGTAGGCCCGCACCGCACCCAGCCCCACGGCGTCGAGCGCCAGGATCGCGACGACCCAGGCCAGCTGCTCTGCGGACACCGGGTGGGCCCGGGCATAGCTGGAGAGCGATCCCAGGCCGATCACGGCGAGGACGATGGGCAACGTCTTGCCACCGCGCATGCGGCGCACCTGTCGTTGCCGCCACAGGATGAGGAGCAGCACTGCGACGCTGAGCAACAGACTGCCCAGGGCCACCGACCAACCAGCCGACCCACCCACCCGCGCCGACGCCGCCAGGCTCATCGCCAACGCCGCGGCAAGAAGCACCGCCGTGCCGCGTCCCTGGTTGCCATGCACGGTTCCATCGAGCGCAGGATAAGCTCCCTCGCTCCAATGGCATCGACGTCCGCCGGCCGGCGGCCACCCCGGCAGCGACGCCGGTGACCTGCTGCGAAACGAAAGCGGGGGACGGCTAGATCGCCGTCCCCCGCTCGACTCCGGAGAACTGCTACATGCTCAGTCCGAACCTACCTGACCACCGGTGCTCGAATCATGGCTGCCGTGGTCGCCGCGGTTCGTCGCCCCGGTTCCGGGGACGTCGGGCGAGTTGTCGTGGCTTTCGGTGGCGTGGGCATTGGCATGATCGTTGGGCTCGTGGATCACCGTGCCCGGCGACGGAAGGGAGCCGGACGTCGTTGTGACACTCACGTCGCCGCCGCGCGCCAGGATTGACGGGTTGATCTCGTCGAGCGGCACTCCGCCGACGGTCAGCGACGCCGTGGCACCCGTTACGTTGCCGTTGCTATCCGTCTGGGTGTCCATGGTGAGGTTCACCGTGTAGGTCATCGTGTGACCGCCCTGGTTCGTCACCGCCAGCGTATAGGTACCGGTGGTGGCAGTGTCCAGCACAACCAGGTTGAGATTTCCGCCCACGTAGCTGCCGGTTCCCACCACGCTGTTCGTGCTGTCGTAGAGCGTGAGCGTTGAGCCGTCGGGGATGGCGGCGGCAAAGACTGCGCCGCCCACGAGCATTATGACGAGCACGATGAGAGCTTTCCGGATGTTCATGCTTGTTCCTCCCTGCCCTGCAGTCGAGGGCGTGGGGCGCCTATGAGCATCACTCCCGACTCCACCCCTTGAGCGACCGGTCCGCCCGCTCCCGGCGCCCAACCTCAAAGCGAGCGCGGCCCGGACCGAAATGGCCCGCAGGCAGCGGTGCCATCACGTGTGGAATGTTACACAGGGTCTCTTAACCGAAGCTGAAGCAGTGCGGGCAGGCTGCGACGGTCGCGTCATGGGGGCGCGAGCGGGCCCCAGACGACCTCGACGAGCGTGCGTGAGCCGACCGAAGTGACCGTGACCATGTAGAGCGTGCCGTCAGCGACCCAGCCACGCGCCTCACCGGCCGTGCAGGCGTTCCGGGCAGCGACCTCGACCCCGTTGCAGCGCACCACGCTCAGGTCGATCAACGCGCGGGCGATGACGGGGCGCACCCTGGCACTTCCGCATATGCGGACGAAACCGGGAGGTACGTTCGCGACCTTCACAGGGCACGTCAGCGGCAGCAGGCCAATGGCGTCGAACACGCGCGCCACGATGGGGTCGGCAAGCAGACGCGCGCCGGCACGATAGGCGAGCGGCGTGATGTCCGGAGCGACGAACGCCATCGGGAGCACACCGGGGCAGCGCTGCTCCCCAACCCCCTCGGCCACGGTCGCCACCCCCGGTGGCCTCGCGGCATGCACCGTCGGCATCGCGGGCAGGAGAAGCAGAGGCAGCATCGCAAGGACGCACTTCAAGACCACCTCAGCGCCTGCGGTTGCGGGGCAGTATGGGCAGCGGGCGCCTGGCACGGTAGAGGCTTCCGTCCCAGGCGCGCGCGACTAGACTGGGACTCGCCGTTACGCAGGCGTCTTCCGAGACCGTCGACGCGCGGGCAGGCGAGGCGCGAGCGCCGCGCCAGGGAGGTAGCATGCCGCAGCTGGACACCCTTCAACCGCTGGCCGGCACGGTCGCCCTCGTTGCGGGGGCCACCCGCGGCGCCGGCCGCGCCATCGCCGTCGAGCTGGCACGCGCCGGCGCGTACGTCTACGCCACGGGGCGCAGCAGCCGCGAGACGGGGCCGTCCGAGATCGGGCGCCCCGAGACCATCGAGGGAACCGGCGAGATGATCGCGGCCGCGGGCGGACGTGCGACGGCGCTGCGCGTCGACCACCTCGAGCCCGCTCAGGTCGAGCGGCTCGTCGAGCGCATCGACCGCGAGCACGGCCGCCTGGACATGCTGGTCAACGACATCTTCGGGGGCGACCGCTACGCCGAGTGGGACAAGAAGCTCTGGCAACACGACTTGACCGGCGGCCTGCGCATGCTGCGCATGGGCGTGGACACCCACCTGGTCACCGCCGCCAAAGCGCTGCCCCTGATGCTTCGCGGCAGCAGCCCGCTCGTCGTCGAGATGACCGACGGCACCCGCGAGTTCAACCGACGCTTCCGCGAGAACGTCGGCTTCTACTACGACCTCGTGAAGGCCAACGTGGACCGCATCGTCATCGGCCTCACCGCCGAGCTCACGGGCACCGGCGCCACGGCGCTGGCCGTGAGCCCCGGCTGGCTGCGCTCCGAGCACATGCTGGACACCTTCGGCGTGAGTGAAGCGAGCTGGCGCGACGCGCTCGTCTCAGAGCCGCACTTCTGCATCTCGGAGTCCCCCACCTACGTGGCGCGCGGCATCGCCGCCCTCGCCGCCGATCCCGACGTGCACCGCTACGCCGGCAGGGTCCTCACCAGCGCCGAGCTGGCGCGGACCTACGGCGTCACCGACAGCGACGGCACCCGGCCCGACTGCTGGCGCTACCTCGCCGAGATCCAGCTCGCCGGCCGCCCGGCCACGGAGCAGGGCTACCGCTAGCCGGGGGCAGCCGGCCGGGGCCGCGGCCGGTCGCGGCCACGGGCGGCCCCCGTCAGGCCGGCCGCCCGTGCCCGGCTCAACCGGGCTGGTACTCGCCGGCAAGCATCCTCGTGGCCACGGCGACACGGTTCCAGGCGTTGATGGTCACGATCGCCCAGATGAGCTGCGCCAGCTCGGGCTCGGGGAAGTGAACGGCGGCCGCCTCGAAGACCTCCCGGGGCACGTGCGTGTCGGACACCAGCGTCACGGCGTCGGTGAGCGCCAGCGCAGCGCGCTCGCGGTCACTGAAGAAGGGCGCCTCGTGCCACGCCGCGACCGCGTAGAGGCGCTGCTCGTTCTCGCCGCGGGCGCGTGCGTCGAGGGTATGCATGTCCACGCAGTAGGCACAGCCGTTCAGGATCGATGCCCGCAGGCTGACCAGGTCGCGGAGCGCGGAGTCGAGCTCGATGGCGCTGTCGAGCCCCACCATGGCGCGGCAGGCGGCCGGTGCGAGGCGGGACGCGGACATGCGCGGCGGTTCGAAGAGGGTCGCAGCGTCGCTTGACATGCCTAGAGCCTAGGCGCAGACTGGGCTACCGACAATGGCCAATCCGAGCGCGCCCGACTGGTCCAATCTGGGGCTCGACCTCCACCTCGAGCTCGAGCGCCGAGCGGGGCGCGGCATCCGAGCGACGCTCGAAGCCAGCCTCCGGGACGCCATCCGCTCGGGCCGACTGCGCCGCGGCCGTCGCCTCCCGGCCACGCGCACGCTGGCGCGCGACCTGGGCGTGTCGCGCGGCACTGTCCAGGAGGCGTACGCACAGCTCGCAGCGGAAGGCTGGATCGCGGGGCGGCAGGGGTCCGGCACCGTCGTCGCCATCGACGCACCTCCCGACCACGGCCAGCCGGCGCGACCTGCCCCGCCACGGCGCTGGCGCCACGACCTTCGGCCCGGTAGGCCGGACGCCAGCTCCTTCCCGCGCCAAGCGTGGCTCCGCGCTCTGAAACGCGCCATGCAAAGCGCACCCGGCGACGTCCTGAGTTATGCCGAACCCGCCGGCCAGCTCGCACTGCGCATCGAGCTCGCCGCCTACCTGGCCCGTGCGCGCGGTCTGCGCGTCACGCCGGCCGACCTGCTGGTCACCACCGGCTACACCCAGGGACTGGGCCTCGTCGCCCGCGTGCTGGCCGAGGACGGCTGCGTTCGCGTCGCCTTCGAGAACCCGAGCATGGCACTGCACCGCGAGGTCGTGGCCGCAGCCGGTCACGCGCTCGTCCCCATCACCGTCGACGACGACGGGCTGCGCGTGGACGCGTTGGACGCGGCCGGCGATGTCCGCGCGGTGGTGCTCACGCCGAACCGGCAGCACCCCACCGGCGCCACCCTCCACCCGGCGCGCCGCTCCCGACTCCTCGAATGGGCCCGGGCTCGTGCCGCCTTGATCGTCGAGGACGATTACGACGGCGAGTTCCGCTACGACCGCCAGCCGCTCGGCCCCTTGCAGGCCCTCGACCCCGACCTCGTCGCCTACGCCGGCACCACCTCGAAGACCCTGGCGCCCGGGCTCCGGCTCGGCTGGCTGGCGCTTCCGGCCTCCTATCGAGCGCGCACTCTGAGGCAGAAGACCCTCGCGGACTCGCACACGGGCGCCTTGGAGCAGCTCGGTCTGACCGAGATGCTCC
>CAYOXR010000501.1:0-9328 GCA_964407955.1 uncultured bacterium
GGGCGGGCAACACGGTGTCGGGCGGATCATGCGAGAGGTCCGCACCGACCGCGAAGAAGCGCACGAAGGCGCGCCGCTCGAGGCTGCCGTGCTGCCGGATGGCGCCCTTGAGGACCGGATAGCTCGCCTCCAGCGCGTCCAGTGCAGCTCCGAGCGTGACCGGCTCGGGTACACGGACGCGCACCTCGCGGCCCACCTGCGCGAGGTTGCGCAAATGCTCGGGCAGCGCGATGCGGATGTCGACCGGCGGCGTCCCGCCCGCATGGCGTTCAGCCGCCGCGTTGGGCGCGTCTCCACTGCGTTCCGGGCCCGGGCCGGAGGCGCTCATGGGAGCGTCTGCACCTCCACCGAGAGCACCGAGGGAAGGTCGCGGACGATCGCCGTCCAGCTGTCGCCGTCGTCGCTCGAAGCGTAGACCTGGCCGCCGGTGGTGCCGAAGTAGACGCCGCAGCGCTCCAGGCCGTCGACGGCCATGGCGTCGCGCAGCACGTCCACGTAGCAGTGCTCCTGAGGCAGGCCCTTGGTCAGCGGCTCCCACTCGTTGCCGCCGGTGCGGCTGCGGTAGACGCGCAAGCGGCCGTCGGGGGGGTAGTGCTCGGAGTCGCTCTTGATGGGAACCACGTAGATGGTCTCGGGCTCGTGGGCGTGCACCTGGACGGGGAAACCGAAATCGCTCGGCAGGTTGCCGCTCACCTCCACCCAGGAGTCCGCGCCGTCGTCAGAGCGCATCACGTCCCAGTGCTTCTGCATGAACAGCACGTCGGGCCTGGAGGGGTGCATGGCGATGCGGTGCACGCAGTGGCCGACGTCCGCCTCCGGCTCAGGCAGCACGCCCTCGGAGTTCAGGCCACGATTCTTCGCGTGCCAGCTGACGCCGCCGTCATCGGTGCGAAACACGCCGGCCGCGGAGATGGCGACGAACATGCGCCCGGGCCGCGTGGGGTCCAGCACGATGGTGTGCAGGCACATGCCACCCGCGCCGGGCTGCCACCTGGCCCCTGAACCGTGCTCGCGGAGGCCCTTGAGCTCCTTCCAGCTGACGCCGGCGTCGTCGGACCGGAACAGCGCCGCGTCCTCGACGCCGGCGTACACCACGTCCGGGTCGTCGAGCGAAGGCTCAAGGTGCCACACGCGCGTGAACGACCAGGGGTGGGGTGTGCCGTCGTACCACTGGTGCGTGCCCGGCACCCCTTCGTAGCTGAACTCGTTGCCCACGGGCGTCCAGCTGTTGCCCCCGTCATCGGAGCGCTGCACCTGCTGGCCGAACCAGCCGAGGCTCGGGGCGGCGTAGAGCCGGTCCGGGCTCACGGGCGAGCCCTTGACGTGGTACACCCCCCAGCCGCCGAAGTGCGGGCCCTCGACGCGCCAGTCCCGCCGACGCTCGTCGGACGTCAGGATGAATGCGCCTTTGCGCGTGCCGACAAGTACACGTACGCCGCCCATCCCTCACTCCTTCCCGAGCGCCGGGCCAGACCCGGACGCTCGACCAGCCAATGCCACAGCCGGGCCGATGCCTCGCCGCGCCCGGGTGACGATGCGCGTGCGGGCGCGCGGGCCCTCGACGCGAGCCTTGACCTAGCGGCCGGCTACCAGCCGCGGCGCGATCGCATGCACGCGCCTGGCGCCGGCGAGCAGCGCGCCGAGGTCCGCCTCGCCCATGGCGGCAGCGACGATGCGCTGCGCCCTCTCCCAGGCGTGAATCGCCTGAACCAGACGCTCCTTTCCGGCCTCGGTCAGGCGGGCTCGCCGCTCCCGGTGATCGGTGAGGCCCGCGGCGCTTTCGATCCAGCCGTCGCGCTCGAGCGGGCGCAACGCCCGCGACATGGTCGTGCGGTCGGCCCCGATGACCTCGGCGAGCCTTCCGACGGTCGGTTCCTCCAGAAGCGCTGTCGCCACGAGGACCGAGAACTGCGTGCCGGCGATTCCGAACGGCCGCAGCTCGCGGTCGTAGACCTCGCCCAGGATGCGCGTCGCCCGCCGCACGTTGAAGTAGGCGCACGTGCTCGCGACGCGCCGGCAGGCGTCGAGCTCGAGGCTTTCGCTGGTCTGCGGCATGTGGATTAAGTGTATATGCACCTACCGGCGGCGTCAACGTGGCACCGGGAACCGCGCGCATCACCGGTGCAACTGCCTTCGGCCTTGCGACCAACGCGACGGGCACGCGCCATGCTCCCCGACCCCGAGCGACGGTGCGGGACGTTCGCCCTGGCGGCCGGCCACACCGCGACCTAGGCTGGAGGCGTCGTGGCAGCCTCGCTTCGTCCCATCCTCGACGTCGCCCAGGAGCTCGGCCTCGATGCCGGCAGCGTTACCGCCCTGGGCCCCACCAAAGCCAAGATCGACGTGCGTGCCGACGAACGGCGAGGCGGTACGCCGCCCGGCCGACTCGTGCTCGTCAGCGCCATCACGCCCACGCCTCCGGGGGAGGGCAAGACCACCGTCAGCGTGGGGTTGGTCGAGGGACTCCGCCGGCTCGGCGCCAGGGGCGCAGTGTGCCTGCGCGAGCCGTCGCTAGGCCCGCTGTTCGGTATCAAGGGCGGCGGCACGGGCGGCGGTCGGGCGCAGGTGGAGCCGGCGCTCGACATCAACCTGCACTTCACCGGCGACATCCACGCCGTCGGCAGCGCGCACAACCTGCTGGCGGCGATGATCGACAACGACCTGCACTTCGGCGGCGCCAGCGGCCTCGACCCCGCCCGCGTGACCTGGCCGCGGGCGCTCGATATGGACGACCGCGCGCTGCGAAGCGTCCTGGTGGCAGCGGGCAAGCGCACCGAACGGCGCACCCGCTTCGACATCACCGCGGCCAGTGAGATCATGGCCGTCATGGCGCTGGCCGAGACGGAGGCCGACCTTCGTTCGCGGCTCGCCCGCATCGTGGTCGGCTGGCGGCACGACGGCACGCCGCTCACAGTCGCCGACCTCGAGGTCACCGACGCCATGCTGGCGTTGCTTCAGGACGCCCTCAAGCCCAACCTCGTACAGACGACCGAGGGGGGACCCGCGCTGGTCCACACCGGGCCCTTCGGCAACATCGCGCACGGCTGCTCCAGCGTGGTGGCGACCAAGCTCGCCCTGGCGCACGCCGACGTGGTGGTCACCGAGGCCGGCTTCGGGTTCGAGCTCGGAGGCGAGAAGTTCCTCCACATCAAGGCGCGCCAGGCCGGCCTGTGGCCACGGTTGGTCGTCCTGGTAGCCACCGTCCGCGCCCTCGCGGCCCATGGTCAGGGAGCGCTGGAGCGGGGGCTCGCCCACCTCGACCGCCAGATCGCGAACGTGCGGGCCTTCGGCCTGCCGGTGGTGGTGGCTCTCAACGTCTTCGAAGGTGACGACGCGTCCGACCTGGCGGCCGTCGAGCGCCGCGCCGAGGCGAACGGCTCCGCCGTCGCCCGCATCACCGCCTATCGAGAGGGCGGCAGCGGCGCCGAGGCCCTGGCCGCACGCGTGCTCGAGGCGCTCGCCGCCGGCGCTGACGCCGCCCCGGCGCCGCGCTACCTGTACGCTCTCGAGGCGCCTCTGCAGGACAAGCTCCAGCAGGTGGCTCGCTGCCTCTACGGCGCCGAGGACGTCGTCCTCACGGACGACGCCGCGCGCGACCTGGAGACGCTGGCCGCGGCCGGCCTCGACCGCCTGCCCGTGTGCATCGCCAAGACACACCTGTCGTTCTCGGACGATCCCAAGGCCGGCGGCCTGGCCAGCGGCATGACGCTCACCGTCAACGCCGTCAGGCCCGCGGTCGGTGCGGGCTTCGTGGTGGCCCTGATGGGCCGCATCTACACCATGCCCGGGCTGCCTCGCGAGCCCGCTGCCAAGCGCGTGCGCGTCAGTTCCGACGGCACCGTCGAGGGGCTCGGCTGAGCCGGCCGCCTCGACCGCGCATGCTCACGAGCGCTGCCCGCGCCGGATGCGGGTCGCGGCGCGCGCCGCCCGGCTCGGACCGGGCCCGTCAGCGCCGCGCGTTCATCGATGCGAACGCCTGATCGAAACGCTCGCGCGCTGCCCTGACCAGGTCGGCGGCCCCCGCCACCGGGACCTCCAGATCGTCCGCGGCCAGCGCCGACATGAACGCCCTCGCGACCTCTCCCGGCTCGATGCCGCGACGCATCTGCCCGCGCTGGGCGCGCGCGCCGCGGTCGAGCTCGGTGTCGACCATCGGCGGGATCACCTCGAACACGCGCACCGCGCTTTCCTCCAGCTGACGCCTCAACGACACGCTGAACAGGTGCAGTGCCGCCTTCGTCGCGCAGTACACGGGCATGATGGCCAGCGGGACGAAGCCGAGCCCAGAGGAGACGTTGACGACGGCCGCCTCACCTGCTGCCAACAGGTGCGGGAGCAGTCGCGCGGTGAGGTAGACGGGCGCTTCCAGGTTGATCCTGACCTCGTTGTCGCCCGCGTCGAGCGCCGGCAGGCCGCCCTTGAAGTCGACCACGCGCTGCGTCCCGGCGTTGTTGACGAGCACGTTGACGTTCTGGTCCACCGCCCAATCGGCCAGCGCCTCGCGGGCGCCCGCGTCGGCGACGTCGCAGCGCATGGCCTGCAGGCGCGGGAGTCGAACCCGGGCCGCCGCCAGCTTCTCTTCGCGCCGACCGCAGATCAGCACGTCGTTCCCCGCCTCCAACAGGCTATGGGCCATGCTCAGGCCGATCCCTGTCGCCCCACCCGTGATGAGCACGGTGTTGCCTGACGTGTTCACGGGCGGTCCACTCCTCGCCGAGCGCCGACACCCTTGCCCCGGACACCCTTGCCCCGGCGCTCGGCGTGAGCCTACCAACGTCACGGCCTCGAAGCCGTCGCGCTGGCCGACTCGCACACGTCGCAGGCGCCGGAGGCGCCCCGAGTCGGACTGACGCCGGCACCCGGGCCGCACGCCCCGCCTCCCCGGATCAGCTGTGCGCGATCGACGCTCGCGTGTCGCTCAGGCCGGCACGGTGACGCGCTCGGCGTCGAGCGCCTGCGCGATGCCGCGCGCCCAGTCGGACACTGCTTCGATATCGCGGTAGTCGCCCACGGGCGCCTTGACGCTCCTGGTCAGGAAGGCGTCGAATCCTCTCAGCACGCCCGCGTCGAGCGCTCCTGAGAACACCACGATGTCTTTCGGGCCGATGCGCTGGGCAACGGGCTCGAGGGCGGCCGGGAAGCGCCAGCCGTGGAGGAGCTCGTCCGCATCGCCGTCGCCGGTGGGTCCGCTCGAGAACAGCCACACCGGCACGCTGGCGAGCTGCGCCTCGCCGTTGCGCAGCAGGTCGGCCGCCTCGCGACGCCAACGGCCCACGTAGACTGCGCTACCGAGCACCACGGCCCCGTACCCGTCGAGGGACTTGACGTCGCGGCATTCACGTAGGTCAACGGTGAGACCCGCCTCGCGCAGCGTGCGGACGATGGCCTCCGCGATATCCCGGGTGGCGCCGTACTTGCTGGCGTATGCGACGAGCACGGTCCCTTGCATGGACGGCCTCCCTCTTGCCGTCACTGTGGACGCTGGGCCGCCGGCCCGGCCAGGGGCAAACGCCCCCGCGACCCTCAACCGCCGGCAGCGCCCCGAGCCACACGACCGCCGCCGCGGGCCACCCGACCCGAGCCGTCACGGACCTGCTCGCGGCCCGCTTCAGAGCGCGCGCCGGCGTACCTCGACGTACCACGCGTTGCCACGCGCGAACACGCGCATGGTGAAGACCTCGTACTGTCCGAAGTCGACCACGCGGTCGGCGAAATACGCGGCCACATCGCGTCCGGAGAAGGGACCGACGATGCAATCGGCCTCGCCCTGCCAGCGGTTGGGCACTACCACACCCCGGCCGCCGTTGACGGGCGCGCCGCCGTCCCCGACATACAGGCTCGCTTGAACGTGCGGCACCGGCGCCGGACCCACAAGCCACCTCTTCCGTGCGAGACGTCGAGACGCCCGCGCCGCTCGGGGCGCGGCCATGCAGCCCGCGGCCGCCTCACCGCATCGGCCCCGTTCGAATCGGCAAACCCGCACCTCAAGCATAGGCGCACAATGGCCGGCCAACGAGCCGGCGACTACCGTCCCGTACACGGTCGGCACCTCCTCGACCCGCCGGGACGCCGCCCCCAACGAGAGACCTTTGACCCTGTGCCGGGCCGCACCGAAGTGACACGCTGGACGGCATGGAGGCTCCAGCACCGTGCCCCGATCCGGATCCCTGCGACGACCGCCTAGCGAGCCCTCCTGTCGCGACGACCGCGTCCCTGAGACCCACACCCTTGCGCCCCGGCCTGCAGGCGGCGTTCGGCACCGACATGATCTTGCTGCATGCGCCTTCGATCTTCGACTTCCGCGCGCTGACGACGCTCGATGGCCCCTTTGCGGATGTGGTGCCTTCGACCGGGCAGTTCGAGATGTACCCGATCGGGCTGACCAGCATCGCGGCCTATCTCGAGCGGAATCACTACAACGTTCGCATCGTCAACCTCGCCTACCGCATGCTGCACTCGCGACGCTTCGACCCCGAGGCGCTGCTGCGGCGGCTGCACGCGCCGGTGTTCGGGATCGACCTGCACTGGCTGCCGCACGCCCAAGGCGCGCTGGCGGTCGCCGAGCTCGTCAAGCGGCTCCATCCCGACTCCGCGATCCTGATCGGCGGCCTGTCCGCCAGCTACTTCCACGATGAGCTGGCGGCGCTCCCCTACGTCGACTACGTGATCCGCGGCGACTCCGCCGAGGAGCCCACACGCCAGCTGCTGGCGGCCCTGCGCGACGATGCGCCCTTGAGCGAGGTGGAGAACCTGACCTACCGTGCGCAGGACGGCCGCATCGTCGCCAACCCGCTCACGTTCGTCCCAGGCGACCTCGACGCCATCGACGTGCCCGGCTATGCGTACGTGTTGCGCTCGGTCTTGAAGTACCGCGACCTCGCCGACGTGGTGCCGTACCTGGAATGGCTGCGCCATCCCACCACGATGATCCTGAACTCGCGGGGCTGCAGCTTCGACTGCGCCATCTGTGGCGGCTCCCGCAACGCCTACCGCCTCGCCGTCAATCGCGGTCGTCCCGCGCTGCGCTCGCCGGAGCGCCTGCTGGACGACATCCGGACCATCGCGACCTTCTCGCGCTCGCCCATCTTCATGGTCCACGATCCGCGCATCGGGGGCGTGCCGCGCGCGCAACGCTTCTTCGAGCTGCTCGAGGCTGCCCGCGTGCGCAACGAGATCGTCTTCGAGCTCTTCTACCCGGCAGGCGACACGTTCTTCCAGATGGCGCAGCGGGCGGCCGGCGCCTGGAGCATGGAGATCACGCTGGAGTCGGCCGACGAGGGCCTGCGCCGCGCCAACGGCAAGTTCCCCTACACCAACGCCGCGCTCGAGGACACCATTGCAAGCGCCCTGGCTCACGGCTGCCGGAAGCTCGACCTGTTCTTCATGGTGGGCATCCCTCACCAGACGCCCGAGAGCGCAGCCGAGACCGTGGCGTACTGTGAGCATCTCGCCGACCGCTTCGGCAACGACCCGCGGCTGCACTACTACGTGGCACCGCTGGCACCGTTCCTCGACCCGGGGAGTCGCGCCTTCGAGGACCCCTCGTTCGGGTACCGGGTGCGTTTCGGCAGCCTCGAGGACTACCGGCGCGCCCTGCTCGAACCGACCTGGGGCGACGCGCTGTCGTACGAGACGGACGCCATGACCCGCGAGCAGATCGTGGACACGTCCTACGCGGTCGCGCGCGGGCTCAGCGAGCTCAAACACAGGCGCGGGCTCATCGACGACGCCACCTTCGCGACCGTCAGGCGCCACCTGGACGATGCCGAGCGGGCCATCGCCGAGGTCCGCGCCGCGGCGGATCCGGTGCTCCGGCCTGCTGACGGTCGACGCGTGCACCCTCACATCACCAAGGCCGACACCACATCGCTGTGCGGCAGCGACGAGCTGAGGTGGTCGGGTGCCGACGGCCTGCGCTTCTCCTGGCGACTCGCCGCCGAGCTCGCGCGCGCCTTCCTGGTGGAGGCGCGGCGCGGCCTGGCACGCTACCTGGGCCGGTTCGACACGCAGCTCTGGCGACCCGAGCGCATGGCGGTCGTGCCACAGCCGACCGGCGCACGCTCGGCCGACGAGCCGCTTCGCCTGGCACCGCGCGCCAGAGTGACCGCACGCCCCTAGCAGCGAACCTCGATTCTGGAGTCCGACATGGCGAAGCCCGGCGACGCGGGATGGCAGGCAACGACCCTGGACGGGGCGGTGCGCTCGGCGTGGGAACGGAATCTGGCGGTCAACCGTCGGCTCGTGCGGCACCTGGAGCCGCCGATGTTGAGCGCGCACAGCCCGGGCGGCGGCGCGAGCGTGGCGCAGCACCTGGCCCACATGACCATGACCGTCAAGTTCTGGGGCGACCTGATCGACCCGGATCGCATGGCCTCCCTGCCCGACCTGTTCCGTGGAGAGCCCGCGGGCGGCGCCCCTGAGCTCCTCGACGCCGAGACCGACCTCGACCGCATCGCGACCGTGTGCCAACAGACGGGCGAGGCTGCGCTGGCCGCGGCGGATGCGCATCCCGCGGGCGGGCCCGAGTCCCCGCACCCCGACGCGGCCGCCTACCTGGTGCACATGCTCGTCCATGACGCCCACCACCGCGGGCAGATCCTGCTTGCACTCAAGTCCGCCGGCCATGCCTTGCCGGACGCGGAAGGGCTGTGGGCGCCCTGGCGGAGCTGAGCGGCCTGCGCCCGCCCGGCGGGGTGCACCGGGCCGTGCCCGTCCGGAGGTGGGCTCCTGTGCGAGCGCGTCCCCGACAGCGCCTGCCAGCGCACGGAGTGCGGTGGGGCGCCGGAAGGTGAGCCGGCGGCTTGACGCCGGCCGCGGCCGTGGTGCATCTGTGAGGCCTGAGAGAGGGGAAGCATCATGGCCAAGAACGCACCCGCCGCACCCATCCGCGGCGCCTTCGGCGTCGGCGAGGTTCCCACCATCGCCTGCTTCGACAAGGCCACCACGCCCCTGGGCGTGGAGCTCACCACGCTGATCGCCGCCATGCAGGCGTACGTGGACCAGAGCGTCGTGCCGGTGTGGAGCACGCCCGCGCACCTGATCGAGACGACCGACTTCAAGGCCGGCGCCTGGGCGATGGTGTTCCTCGACGACGCCGACCAGCCCGGCGCCCTCGCCTACCACGACCTCACCCCCGACGGCTGGCCGCTGGCCAAGGTATTCGTACGGACGGCCGTCCAGAACGGCGACGAGGTGAGTGTCGCGGCCTCGCACGAGCTCGTCGAGATGCTCGTCGACACCCTGCGTCACCAGGGCGCGGTGACCTATCCAGAGAACGTGGATCCGCGCGGCGAGGCCTTTGCGCCGCGAAACCGCGTCTTGTACATGC
>CAYOXR010000502.1:0-6864 GCA_964407955.1 uncultured bacterium
ACGACTCGGGCCACGGTTGGACACGACGCAAGGCCGGTCGTCGTATCGCTCTCCCCGCACTTGATGCTCACGCAGAGCTCGCCGAGCTCGATGGGCTCACGCTGCAGCTCACCGGCCTCCTGGACGAAGCGCTGTGCAGCGCGCGCCGCCGCCGCGATCGTCTTCAGATCTCCGCTCCGTTCGATCGAGAACCCCTCGACCGGCGTTCCCCTCTCGCGGATGCCCGCCACCACCCGCTCCGTCCAGTTCGGCTCGATGCCGATCACGATGGCGGCCGCGACGTTGGGATTGGAGCCCGTGCCGATCAACGTGCGGAAGTGCAGCTCGAGATCCTCCCCGAACTGCAGGCGCCCATACGGATGCGGGATCGCCAGCGCCTCGGGCACCAGCCGCGCGACGCCTTCAGCAGCGGCATTGGAGATGTCGTCCACCGGGATCACGACCACGTGATTGCGGATCCCCACGCGACCGTTCGCCCGCCGATAGCCCGTCAACGGTGATGAAGCCATGCCACGCCTCCCTACCAGCGCGCCGAGCGGACGTTGTGCGTGTGGACGTAATCGCCCGACGCGATATCGGCGCTCGCGACCGCGACGCGCGTGCCGTACTCGGTCACGTCATCGCCGGCATGCAATGCGCGCAGGGCGATCTTGTGACCCAGGGGGATGTCCCCCCCGGCCACCAGTCGCACCTCACCACCCGAGTCCATGAAGACGCCGATGACCTCCTGACCGTTCGTGACGTCCTCGGTCACCACGCCAACGTCGTCGCCTTCGTTGTGCACCAGGAAACTGTGAGCCATGAAACACCTCGCCTAACCGGCCAATCGGGTCCCCCACAGCCGGCCGCTGCTGCGCCCGGTTGCCAAAGATGGTCGCGGACATTCTATCGATCCATCACCTTCTTTCAATCGTCTATTTTCTATTTTGTGTACACGGAGCGTCGACACGGATCGGCGGCAGCCCGCAGGATCATGCGGAGCTTGCGTGCGTCCCTCCAGGGCGAACATGTCGCTGCGTCCAGCACGCCGGCATTCCCCACGCGACGTGCGCCATGCCAAGCGGCGCTGCCGCGGCATGGCGGTTGCCGGGCGACCGAGAATCCCCAACCCCCTCGTGCGAGCCGGGCTGGAAGCCGTTGGCAACGCTCGGACGCACTGCGCTGCCCAGCATCGATGACGCGCTCCGCATCTTCCGGGCCCGGGTGACGTACGCCTTGCTTGCGCGGCACGTCCCGGACGGCTCAGACGCTATCGTCGTTCGCGCCATGACCGGCGAGTCCGCTCCAGGATGCGATCGTTGCACGCTGGCGCCGGCCGACGCTCGGCCGCGCCTTCAGGATTCGCGTTCTGCGCTTGCGGCCGGACCCGCAATGCGCCGGTACATCGCCTAGACGATCACCTCGGACTCCCAGCCCTCTTGCGGTGGCGGGTAGCGCATGTCGAGCGACTCGAGCGCGGCGACGATCGCGCTGACGACATGCAGGTTGCGGTACCAGTTGTGGTTCGCAGGCACGATATGCCAAGGCGCCCAATCGGTGCTCGTGGCACTGAGCGCGTCCTCGTACGCGCTCATGTAGTCGTCCCACAGCTTCCGCTCCTCGACATCCGCATGACGGAACTTCCAGCGCTTGCGAGGATCCTTCAGCCGCTCCTGCAGCCGCGCCTTCTGCTCCTCCCGGTCGACATGCAAGAAGAACTTGAGGGTGGTCGTTCCCTCCTCGGCCAGCATTCGCTCGAAGTCGTTGATCTGCGCGTACCGGCGCGTGCACACGTCGGGATCGACGAGACCGTGCACGCGCGTGACGAGGACATCCTCATAGTGGGAGCGGTTGAAGATGGCCAGCTCGCCGCGGGCCGGTGCATGACGATGCACCCTCCACAGAAAATCGTGGTCCAGCTCCAACTGCGTCGGAACCTTGAAGCTCGTGACCACCACCCCCTGCGGGTTCACTCCCTCGAACACGCTCCGAATCGTCCCGTCCTTGCCGCCGGCATCCATCGCCTGCAGGACCACCAGCACCTTGTGCCGGTGCTCGGCGTACAGCAGCGCTTGGAGCTCATCGAGCCGCGCGCGCAGCTTGGACAGCTCGAGCGTCCCCTTCTTCTTCCCGCCTTCGAAGCCAGTGCGATCGTCGGGATCCCACTCGGCGAGCTTCACCCGGCTGCCCGGCTCGACCCTGTACGACTTCACCGAATCGCCTCCTTCAGAAAAGACCCTACGCTCACCCAGCATCGAGCGCGACCATGCGACGGCGTGCTGCACCCCGCCGATGGGGCCGAAGCCGGAAGCGGCGCACCAGGAGCGGCGTCAGGCGCTCCGCTGCCTTTCCGGCCGGGGAGCGGGTCGGTTTGGCGCTCAGTGATAGCCTCGACGAGCACCGCAGCCCTACAGGCAAGGAGAGGACAGGCACGATGAGGCTTCTACTTACGTCCGCCGGCATCCAGAACGCCACCATTCGCAAGGCGTTGATCGACCTCCTGGGCAAACCGATCGCCGAATCCGCCGCCCTGTGCATCCCCACCGCGACGTACGCCATGCCAGGCGGCGCGGGCATGGCGTGGCGGTTCATCACCGGACAAGGATCCCGCACCCCCATGTGCGAGTTGGGGTGGAAGTCGTTGGCTATGCTGGAGCTCACCGCGCTGCCGAGCATCGATGACGAGCATTGGGTCGCCACGGTACGGGAGACGGACGTCCTGCTGGTCAATGGCGGCGATCCCCTGTATCTCTGCCACTGGATGCGGCGGTCCGGACTGGCCGAGCTCTTGCCGTCGCTGCGCGACACGGTCTACGTGGGGTTGAGTGCCGGGAGCTTGGCCATGGCACCCAACATCGGCGAGGCGTTCGTCGCCTGGAAGCCACCCGGTGGTGGCGACCGAACGCTGGGAATGGTCGGGTTCGCGATGTTCCCGCACCTGGATCACCCGGACCTGCCGGACAACGCCATGGCCAACGCCGAGGCATGGGCCGCCGGCATGAGGGTGCCGGGCTACGCGATCGACGACCAGACTGCCATCAAGGTGACCGACGGCACCGTCGACGTCGTCTCCGAGGGGCGCTGGAGGCTCTTCACGCCCTGGCATCGAGAGGCCCGGTGGACGCGCTCGCGACATCCGGCCATCGCGGCTGAGCTTGTGGCCGAGACCGCGCGGGTCGGGAAAGGCGCTCGAGACCGAAGTCCGAACTGACCCGCTACCGCTGCTCCGGCCCGGCCCCAACCCAGACTGTCGCCCCGCAACCTCCGCGGTCCGCGGTCGTGCCCGCGCGAGTCCGCAGGGTATGCATAACAGACCGCGCAACGAGCCCGCGCCGCTACTGCCCCAGCGGCACGCTGAAGGGCAGTCCCGTGGCGACGCCATCGAGCACGCTGACGGTGTTGCCAACGTAGTCGGTCACCCACACGTTGCCCGAGGCGTCGACCGCGATCCCCTGGGGAGCGTTGAAGTGGAAGGCGGAGTCGGCGTAGACGAGGGGAGCGTTTCGGCTCGCGGTGGGGATCACGGTGACGGAGTCGCCGGCGTAGTTGGCGACCCACACGTTGCCCGAGCCGTCCACCGCGACGCCTCTGGGGCCGTCGAAGCCGTAGGCGGCGGCCGAGTAGACGCCTGGGGTACCGGGGTGTCCGGCGGGGAGCACGGTGACCGAGTTGCCGACGAAGTTGCTCACCCACACGTTGCCGTAGACGTCGACGGCGATGCCGTAAGGGCCGCTGAAGCCGAAGGCGGCGCCGGAGAAGACCTGTGGGGTGGCGGGCGTCGCGGCAGGGATCATCGTCACGGAGTCGTTGGCGTAGTTGGTCACCCACGCGTTGCCCGAGGCGTCGATGGCGATGCCGTAGGCGCCGTCCAGGTCGTAGGCGGCGGCCGAGTAGGTGTGCCAGCTGGTGTAGTTCGGAGCCAGCAGCTCGACGACCGAGAGGGGCCCGAGGTTGTTGCCCAGGTTGTAGACCCAGACGTTGTCCGAGCCGTCGACGGCGAGGCTGCGCGGGAAGTAGAAGGGGTAGCCGGAGCCCTGTCCATAGCCGGCGGCGCCGTAGCTCGGCGGCATGAGCCTGAGCACCTCGTCGCCGCCCAGGTCGGCGAGCCACACCCTGTTGCTGGTGTCGATGGACACCCCGGCGTTGTTCGTGCCGTAGGCCTTTACCACCGGGGTGGCGGGGTCCGCGGCCATGATCCCCGTGGTCGCGCCGCCGAGGTAGTTCGTCACCCAGGCGTTGCCGTCGCCGTCGATCGCGACGGCACCGGGGCCGCTGAACTGGTAGCCCGCGGTCGAGTAGTACTGGTGGACTACGGTCGCGACGGTCACGGTGGTCTGCGCGGTGTCGGGGGTGGTGCCGCTGGCGCCGCCGGCGGTGAGCGTGAAGACGTAGCTGGTGGTGACGCTGGCGCTGGTGTTGCCGGGGACAGTGATGGTGGCGCTGGTGGCGGCGCCGAGGTCGACGGGTCCGGTGTAGGCGGCGTAGTTGACGCGCACGCCGGTGCTGGGTGTGACGCTGAGGGTGTAGCCGGAAACGTTGCTGCCGGTCCAGTTCAGTATGTCGCTGCCACCCCGGCTGGTGAGGTTGGGGACGTTCGCGCTGAAGCTGCCGATAGCCGGCCCGGGGACGCCGGCGACGGTGATGGTGGTGCTGTCGCTGTCGGGTGTGGTGCCGCCGGCGCCGTTGGCGGTGAGCGTGAAGGTGTAGGTGACGGGCGTGCCGGTGGCATTGGCGGGTAGCGTGACCTGGCTGCTGATGGCCGTGAGGAGGTGGACGGGGCCCGAGTACGCGCCGCCGTTGACCGTGACGCCGCTCACGGGCGTGACGCTCAGGACGTAGTCGGTGACGTTGCTGCCGGACCAGCCCAGGCTGTCGCTACCACCCGCGCTGGCGAGGCTGGGCGCGCTCGCCGAGAAGCTGGCGATGCTGGGCGCCGACGAGGCGGCGACGGTGACGGTGGTGGTGGCGGTGTCGGGCGTGCCGCTGGCACCGCTGGCGGTGAGGGTGAAGGTGTAGACGACCGGGTTCCCGGTGGCGTTGGCGGGCAGAACGATGGCGGCGCTGGTATCGGTGCCGAGATCCACCGGGCCGCTGTAGGCGGCGCTGTTGACGTCGACGCCGACGCCGGGCGCGACGCTGAGGGTGTAGGCGGTGACGCTGGCACCGGTCCAGGTCAGCATGTCGTTGCCGCCGGCGCTGGTCAGGCTGGCAGAGCCGACGGTGAAGCTGTTGATGGTGACTGCAGCGGGCGAACCGCAGCTCGCCAGAAAGGTCGCCAGCAGGGCCGCGGGCAGTGCCAAGAAACCTGTCGCGATGAGGACTCGTCCGAAAGCACGGCGCATGATGGACCCCCGCTGAGACGAAGCGAACTCCCGGGCCGACTCATGATCCTCTCAGGATCGTTATGCCGTCACCCTAGCACGTTGGCTTGCAATGTGTCAGGGACGCGCATCCGGGCACAGGCAGGCGAGATGAGTGCGGCGGGGACGCGCTCCCTGCGACGCGCCGCTGTGCCGCCACGGCGGCGCTCAGGGACAATTGTCCCAACGCCTACCCGCAGTCGTTCATCGACTTCGCGAGTCACGACGCGCCGCGGCGCTGCTCGCGGACCCAGCGACGCTCTCCGGACCGTACGCTCAGGCACGCGTCCACGGGGGCGACGGTCGACGACGGCCTCGCCCCTGCCTGCCCAGGCTGGTAGGGCCGGCCTTACGCCGGCATCCAAGAGCGACGCGACACCCACGCAGTACGGCCGGCCGCGGTCGCGGCCGGCCGTCGTTGCCCTGACGCCCTCGTTCGCAGGAGCACGTCTTGGTTCAGCCAGCTGCGGTCACGGATCCGTAGATCTCGAAGCGCGCCACGGAGCTGGGACCGGGCCGATGCCGATCCGGGTCCTTCGCGCGGGCTTCCTGTATGCGGGCCATGCCTGCGTCGAACTGCTCTTGCGTCTCCCACACCATGACCGTCATGCGCCGGCCTGCTTCGCGATCGACGAGCCACCAGCCGTGCAGCCCGTCCGCCTGCTCCAGTGCCGGGAGGACTTCGTCCTCGACGTGCTCGATGCCGGCGCTGAGGTCTTCAGGGGACTCGTTGTCGAAGGACATCACCACTGCAAACACTCGTTACCTCCAGGTGTGAATGATGGACGACCCGGCCCGGTCCCCGGCTGGGCGGTCAGTCCAGATGGAAGTCGATGATGCCGTTGAACCACTCGACGCGTGACGGCTGGGCGACCCTGGCTTCGGCAAGCGCGGGACCGAGCTGGTCGTGCAGGAACTTCTCCTGGTGCTCCTTCGACTCCCATGACTCGACCACGATCAGCTTGTCCTCCGTCCCCCCGGAGATGGAGCTGATCAGACCCTCCGGCCGGACGCCGGGACCGGGCGCGCCGTCCCAACCCAGGATGCCGTTCACGCGCATGTAGATGCTGCCGGCGTCCGGCGCCGAGAACTCGAGAACCACGACTTCCGCCATGTTCATGCCTCCATATCGCAGGGACTGTTGCTTGCGATGGTCGAAGCGTAATGGAAAACTACTTGGCATGTCAAGTAGTCTGTTAGAATCACGGCATGGGGGATTCGATGGAAGATCTTTGGATGGCCGCCTGGCTGGACTTCGTGCGCACGCACGCCCGGCTGTGGGACCAGGTCGAAGCCCAGATGCGCAAGGACCACGGGCTCACGATGGCCCGCTACGACGTGCTCGCCACCCTCGTCAACGCGGGCGGACGGCTCGGCCTGAGCGAGCTGGCCTCGTCGATCCTGCTCACGCAGTCGGGGGTATCCAAGCTGCTGGACCGGATGGAGCGCTCGGGCCTCGTGCGCCGTGAACCCGACCCGAGTGACGGCCGCTCCGCGTTCGCAACAATCACCCCGCGAGGCCGGG
>CAYOXR010000503.1:0-4040 GCA_964407955.1 uncultured bacterium
GCGGCGTGGGGACGGCGCTGGTGCACGAGTGCATCGGGCGTGCCGAGCACGCCTTCGAGCCGATCCTGCTGCTGGTGGGCCATCCTGCCTACTACCCTCGATTCGGCTTCGTGCCGGCCGCCCGACTCGGGATCGAACCGCCCGAGCCGCAGCCGGGCGAGGTCCTGTTGGTGCGTCGCCTGGCACGCTTCGACCCGGCCTGGCGCGGCCGGGTGCGTTATCCGGACGCGTTCGCGCTGGTGATGCGAGACTTGCAGCGGCCACCGCTGCCACGGCAGCGGACCCACGGCGCGGGCGGGATGTCCGGCCGGGCGTAGAGCCCCGCCGCAGGCGGTGCGAGCGGCGTTGTACCACGGCGCTCTCATATGGCTCATCTCCTTATCATTCCGGGTTAATCTAGCGGAAGCTGGCGCCGTGCGCTCGCTGCGGCGGATTGCCGGTGGGTGCCGGGCGGTGCGTGGCGGCGCCGGAAGGCGTGCACGGCCGCCGCGACGCAGCGGGCGGGGTTGCCGGCAATCGGGGAACGGCGAACGCGTGTGGCACGTTGACGCCCCGCTGCCGGGCCGGGCGCGGCGACGCCGGTGGCAACCACCGACGTCGATGACACCGGGCTTGAACGGGGAACGCGCCCCGTCGCGCCGATTGGGAGGTCACGATGAGGTTACGACGAGCCAGTCCCGTGCTGGCGACCCTGCTGCTCGCGTTGGCGGGCGCTGCGTTCGCCTTCGCCCCGAGCAACGTGGAGTGCATCGCTCCCGCCGATCCCGGCGGGGGATGGGACTTCACCTGCCGCTCGGTGGGCAAGATCCTCTACGACCTGAAGATGGTGCCGCAACCGGTGAAGGTCACCAACATGGCGGGCGGCGGCGGCGGCGTTGCCTACGGATACGTGGTAAGCAAGCGCGACACCGACCAGGACCTGCTGATCGCCGCCAGTACGGCCACGACCACGCGCCTGGCGCAGAACCAGTTCGCCGGCCTGAGCGAGGACCAGGTGCGCTGGGTGGCGGCCATCGGCGCCGACTTCGGCGCCATCGCGGTGAACAACGACTCGCCCTACCACACCCTCAAGGACCTGGTGGCCGCGGTCGAGGCCGACCCGAGCAAGGTCGCCTTCGCGGGCGGCAGCGCGGTCGGCGGCTGGGACCATCTCAAGGTCCTGCTGCTGCTGAAGGCCGCGGGCATGCAGAATGTCAAGAACGTCAAGTACGTCTCGTTCAACAATGGCGGGGCGGCGCTGACCCAGCTGCTGGGGCACCACGTGCAGGCGGTGACGGGCGACATCTCGGAGCTCAAGGGGCAGATCGAAGCCGGCGCCGTGCGGCCGCTGGCCGTGCTGTCCGACGCTCGGCTGCCCGGTGACCTGGCGTCCATCCCCACCGCGAAGGAGCAGGGCTACGACGTCGTCGGCGCCAACTGGCGCGGCTTCTACCTGCCGGGCAAGGTCAGCAACGACGCGTTCGACTACTGGAAGAACTCGCTGGACAGGCTGTACGCGTCGGACGAGTGGAAGGCGGCCATGGTGAGCAACGGCCTGGCGCCGTTCCACATGAGCGGGGACGCGTTCAACAGCTTCGTCAACAAGCAGATCAAGGACCTGCGGGCGTTGTCGCAGGAGATCGGCCTGCTGCCGTGAGGTGAGTGGGTGGGCCCTGGCGCAGGCTCGGGCCCACCCACGTCGCCGCCATGGCGAAGTGCGCTCGACGAGGCGCGTAGGACGTCATGACCGATCGAATCACCGGTGCCATACTGCTTGCTCTGGCCGCCGCCTTCGGCCTCCACGCGCGCAGCTTCCGCACCAACTTCCTTACCGACCCCCTCGGTCCGCAGGCGTGGCCGATGATGCTGGCGGGGCTGCTGGCGCTGCTCAGCGTGTACCTGTTGGTGCGGCCGGACTCGGGCGCGGTCTGGCCCAAGCGCGTGGTGCTGCTGCGGCAGCTTGTGCTCGTGGCCGCGCTGGTCGGCTATGCTCTGGTCCTCGAGCCGGTCGGCTTCGTGGCGTCCACCTTTCTGATCGTGGGCTTCATGGCGCTGCTGCTGGGAGCGCGCTGGTGGCAGGCGGGGCTCACGGGCGTGGCCAGCAGCCTGGCGCTGTACCTGCTGTTCAACTCGGTGCTGGGGCTGCCGCTGCCCGGCGGGATCCTGTTCGGAGGCTAGGGTGGAGACCCTCCATCTCCTCGCTCAGGGCTTCGGCGTCGCCTTCCAGCCCCTCAATCTGGGGCTGGCGCTGCTGGGCGCCTTCGCAGGCACCATCGTCGGTGCGCTTCCGGGGCTCGGGCCGGCCAACGGGGTGGCCATCCTCATCCCGGTCAGCTTCACCCTCGGTTTGCGGCCGGAGTCGGCGCTGATCCTGCTGGCAAGCGTGTACTACGGCGCCATGTACGGCGGGCGCATCTCGAGCATCCTCCTGAACATCCCCGGTGACGAGCCGGCCGTCATGACCACGCTCGACGGCTACCCCATGGCCAAGCAGGGGCGCGGCGGATCCGCGCTCGCCATCTCGGCGGTCGCGTCGTTCGTCGGCGCGACGCTGGCGACCGTCGGGCTGATGCTGTTCGCCCCGGTGCTGGCCAAGCTGGCCATCCGCTTCGGGCCGGCAGAGTATTTCGCGCTCTACGTCATGGCGTTCTCGACGCTCTCGAGCCTCACCGGCAAGAACCCGGTGAAGACCCTGATCGGCGCGGTGCTGGGGTTGATGCTGGCGACGGTGGGTCTGGACCCCGGCAGCTCCATCCCGCGCTACACCTTCGGCCAGATGAAGTTCTTCGAGGGGATCGATTTCATCGTTGCCATCGTGGGCCTGTTCGCGATCAGCGAGGCGCTCGTGTTTCTCGAGACGCTCCACGCCGGTGAGTTCATCCGCTACGAGGTCGGCCGGGTGGCTGCTCGCGTGCGCGACATCGTGCGCTCGCTCATGTCCATGGTCCGCGGCAGCGTGATCGGCTTCGTCTCCGGCGTGCTGCCCGGTGCCGGCGCCTCGCTCGGCAGCTTCGTGGCCTACACCGTCGAGAAACGCATTGTCGATCGCGACGGCACCTTCGGGACCGGCGATCCGCGTGGGGTGGCCGCGCCGGAGGCGGGCAACAACGCCGCCGCGGGCGGGGCGCTGGTGCCGATGCTCACGCTAGGGGTGCCCGGCAGCGGCACCACGGCGGTGCTGCTGGCGATGCTGATGTCGCTGAACATCACGCCCGGGCCGCTGCTGTTCACGCAACACCCGGAGGTCGTGTGGGGGCTCATCGCCTCGCTCTACCTGGGCAACATCGTGCTGCTGGTGCTCAACCTGCCGCTGGTGGGGTTGTTCGTGCGCCTTCTCAGCGTTCCCGGTTGGATCCTCATGCCGGTGGTGACGATGGTCGGCTTCCTCGGCGTGTACTCCATCAGCCACAGCGTCTTCGACATCTTCCTGATGATCGGCTTCGGCGTCGGCGGCTACCTGCTGCGCAAGCTCGACATCCCGCTGGTGCCGGTGATCCTGGGGCTGCTGCTCGGGGACGACATGGAGGTGAACCTGCGGCGCGCCCTGAACCTCGGCAACGGCAACTGGCTGACGCTGTGGCACAGCTCGCTGTCGATCATCCTGTGGGCGCTGGCCATCCTCGGCCTGGTGCTGCCGCTCATCTTCCTGCGCCGGCCGCAGCGCATCGTGGACGACGAGCCGGAAGGGATGACGGAGTAGGGCGGACAGCCGCCAGCGCTCAGTCGGTCACCGCACCCTTCGAGGCGCTGGACACCTGCGCCGCGTACTTCGCCAGCACCCCCGTGGTGTAGCGGGCTCGCGGCGGCTGCCACGCCGCCCGCCTGCGTTCCAGTTCCGCGTCGTCGACCTCGACCTGAAGGAGATTCTCGTCGGCGTCGATGGTGACGGTGTCGCCTTCGCGCAGCAGCCCGATGGGGCCGCCCACGGCCGCCTCGGGGGCCACGTGGCCGACCACCAGCCCGTAGGTGCCGCCCGAGAAGCGCCCGTCGGTGATGAGGCCGACCGCATCGCCCAGCCCCTTGCCGATGATGGCGCTGGTGGGGGAGAGCATCTCGCGCAT
>CAYOXR010000504.1:0-5104 GCA_964407955.1 uncultured bacterium
TCTCCAGCTTCGACCGGCCCAACATCCGCTACACCGTGGTCGACAAGCTGAACGCCCGCCAGCAGTTCCTCGACTTCTACCGCGAGCGCCACCCGGGGGAGGCCGGCATCGTCTACTGCCTGTCGCGCAAGAGCGTCGACCGGACCGCCGCGTGGCTGGTCGAGCGCGGCGTCGACGCCGTGCCCTACCACGCCGGCCTGGACGCAGGCACGCGGCAGCGACACCAGGCGCGGTTCCTGGCTGAGGAGGGCGTGGTGGTCGTCGCCACCATCGCCTTCGGCATGGGCATCGACAAGCCGGACGTGCGCTTCGTGGCGCACCTGGACGTGCCCCGGAGCCTGGAGGGCTACTACCAGGAGACCGGGCGCGCCGGCCGCGACGGGCTGCCGGCGGACGCGTTCATGACCTACGGGCTCGGCGACGTGGTCGGCATGCGCCGCATGCTGGCCGCTGGCGAGGCCGACGAGGCCTTCAAGCGCGTCGAGGGACAGCGCCTCGACGCGCTGCTCGGCTACTGCGAGACGGCGCGCTGCCGGCGCCAGGTGCTGCTCGACTACTTCGGCGAGGAGCTGCCCGCGCCCTGCGGCAACTGCGACACCTGCCTGGCTCCGCCCGAGACCTTCGACGGCAGCGTGGTGGCCCAGATGGCGCTGTCGGCCGTCGCCCGCACCGGCCAGCGCTTCGGTGCAGGCCACCTCGTCGACGTGCTGCTGGGAAAGGACACGCCGCGCACCCGCCGCTTCGGCCACGATCGGCTGCCCACCTTCGGGGTGGGGACCGAGCTCACGGAGCGGCAGTGGCGCTCGGTGCTTCGGCAGCTGGTGGCGGCCGGGGCGCTGGGCACCGACGCCGAGGGGCACGGCTCGCTGCGGCTCACGGCGCGCGCCGCGGCGGTGCTGAAGGGCGAGGAGCGCGTGACGCTCCGGCGCGATCCCGCGCCGCCGGCCCGCGGCCGCCGCGCCGGGCGCCCGACCGGGCGTCCCGGAGCCGCCGCCGCGGACCTGTCGGGTCCCGAGCGCGCCCTGTTCGAGGCGCTCCGTGCGCTGCGCAAGCGCCTTGCCGACGAGCAGGGGGTGCCGCCGTACGTCATCTTCCACGACGCCACCCTGCGGCAGATGGCGGAGGAGAAGCCGGCGTCGGCGTCGGCGTTGTCGACGGTGTCGGGCGTCGGCGCCACCAAGCTGGAGCGCTACGGGCCCGTCTTCCTGCAGCTCATCGCGGAGGCGGCCGAGGCCTGAGCCGACCCGGCGGGCGGCTCAGCGCACCTCGCTGCCGTCGGGCAGATCGCGGTCGAGGGTGGCGACGCTGAGCTTTCCGTCGTCGTCCTCGGCGGCGAGGATCATGCCTTCGGAGCGCACGCCGCGCAGCGTGATCGGCTGCAGGTTGGCCACCAGGATGAGCTTCTTGCCCACCAGGTCCGTCGGCGCGTAGTGCTCGCTGATGCCCGAGACCACCGTGCGCGTCTCCGGGCCCATGCGCACGGTGAGCACCAGCAGCTTGTCGGCGTTGGGGTGAGGCTCGGCCTTCTCGACGGTCACCACGCGCAGCTCGGTCTGGCCGAAGTCGTGGATGCCGATCTCCGCCTTGTGCTCGAGCGGCTCCGGCTCCGGCTCGGCCATCGCCTTCTCGAGCGCCTCCAGGTCGATGCGCGGAAACAGCGGCCCGCCGGGCGCGGTCTTCGTCCCGGCAGGCACCAGGTTCCACTGGCCGGCGCTGGACAGGTCGAAGGGCACGCGCCGGATGCCGAGCTGCTTGCGCAGCTCGCGCGCCTTGCCGGGGATGACCGGCTCGAGCAGGATGCTCGCGCAGCGCAGCGCCTCGACGCAGGTGTTGAGCACGGCGTCGAGGCGGTCGGCCCGGTCCGGATCCTTGGCGAGCTCCCACGGGGCGGTCTCGCTGATGTACTTGTTGGCCTTGCGGACGGCCTCCATCACCGCCTCCAGGGCGCGCTCGAACTGCAGCTCGGCGAAGTGGCGGTCCACCACCTCGGGCAGGCCGATGAAGGCGTCTCGCAGGGCCTCGTCGATGGGCTCGAGCGCCCCCGCGGCCGGCACGGCGCCGTCACGGTAGCGCGCCAGCATGCCGAGGGTGCGGTTGAGCAGGTTGCCGAGGTCGTTGGCCAGGTCGGCGTTGATACGCTCGGCGATGCCGGACTCGCTGAAGCTGGCGTCCAGCCCGAAGGTCATGTCACGCAGCAGGTAGTAGCGGAAGGCGTCGTTGCCGTACTTCCTCTGCAGATCGAGCGGGCGCACCACGTTGCCCAGCGACTTGCTCATCTTGCGCTCGTTGACCAGCCAGTAGCCGTGCACGTTGAGGTGCCGGTAGAGCGGGATGCCGGCCGCCTTGAGCATGATCGGCCAGAACAGCCCGTGCGGCTTGACGATGTCCTTGGCGATGAAGTGCTCGACATGCGGCCAGTAGCGTTCTTCCAGGTCCTTGGACGCCAGCGCCGAGTAGTAGTTGATCAGCGCGTCGAACCACACGTAGGTGACGTGGTCGTCGTCCCAGGGCAGCGGGATCCCCCACGGCACGCGCTTGCGCGGGCGGCTGATGGACAGGTCGCCGATCGGCTCGCGCAGCATCGCCAGCACCTCGTTGCGGTAGCGCTCAGGACGGATGAGCTCGGGGTGCTCCTCCAGCGTCTCGCGCAGCCACGGCCGGTACTTCTCCATGCGGAAGAAGTAGTTGGCCTCGGTGCGGTACTCCGGCGGCTCGTCGGAATCCGGGCACTTGCCCTCGTTGAGCTCCTTCTCGGTCACGAACCGCTCGGCGCCCACGCAGTACAGCCCCGAGTACTCGCCGTAGAAGATGTCGCCGTTGTCGTAGACCCGCTGGAGCACCTCGCGGACCACCTTCTGGTGGCGTTCCTCGGTGGTGCGGATGAACTCGTCGTACTGGATGCCCAGCCGGTCCCAGGTGGCGCGGAACTGGGCGGCCACGTCGTCGACGTACTGCTGCGGCGTCTTGCCGGCCTGGTCGGCGGCCTTGGCCACCTTCTCGCCGTGCTCGTCGGTGCCGGTGAGGAAGAAGGTGTCGTCGCCGCGCAGGCGGTGGAAGCGCGTCACGACGTCCACCAGGGTGGTGGTGTAGGCGTGGCCGATGTGCGGCGCGGCGTTGACGTAGAAGATCGGGGTGGTGGCGTAGTAGGCGCCGCGCTCGTGCGTGGCCTCGGCCTCGACCGCTTCTACCTGCGGCTCCGGCTCTTGCGGCCCCTCTGCGCCGATCTCGGCTGTCTCCATGTCGTCCTCCGGGTTGGGCGCGGGTGACGGCCGCGCCCCTGTTGTGAGACCAAAGAAAAGGGGGCGCCGGCCAGTCGACGCCCCGTCGCGACCGAGCGTGGCGGCTCAGTCGGAGGCAGGGCCGTGAGGCATCATCCGCCGCGTCATGCTCCGCAGTGTAGCAAACGCGGCGGGGACGCGGGTTCGAGACGGGTGCGGGCGGCCGGTCCTGCCGGTGATCCGGCCCCTCGGCTGGCGGGCTCGCCGGTGCCAGAATGGGAGCTATGGCCGACAGCCGGGTCGATGCCACCGAGGCCGTACACGACTTCCGCCGCGCCCGCTGGCGCGCCGACTTGCAGTCGGTCCTGTCGCTGCTGTCCGGAAACACCCGCGAGTTGCTGCCCTACGACGAGGTGCGCCGCCGGCTCCACGCCGTCGAGAGCGCCGGCGAGCGGTTGGAGGACGTGCCACTCAACGCCATCGTCGGCAGCGTAGATCGCTACAACGACTTCAACCGCGGCTTCCTGCCGCGCATGGACAGCGACCGTGACCGCTGGGTTCGCGTCAAGCTGGCGATGACCAGCATGGAGGGCGTGCCGCCCATCGAGGTCTACCGCGTGGGCGACGCGTACTTCGTCAAGGACGGCAACCACCGCGTGTCGGTGGCGCGTCAGCTGGGAGCGCGGACGATCCAGGCGGTGGTGACGCCCGTGCGCACGCGCGTGCCGTTGTCGCCCGACGACGACCCCGACGACCTGATCGTCAAGAGCGAGTACGCGGCCTTCCTGGAGGAGACCCATCTCGACGACCTCAGAGCCGGCGCCGACCTCACCGTCACCGCGCCGGGTCAGTACCAGCTGCTGCTCGAGCACATCCGGGTGCACCGCTACTTCATGGGCATCGACGAGGACCGGCCGGTAGGCTTCCGCGAGGCGGTGGCGCACTGGTACGACGTGGTGTACCTGCCGGTGGTGGAAGCGATCCGCGTTCACGGTCTGCTGCAGGGCTTCGAGGGGCGCACCGAGACCGACCTGTACCTGTTCCTGTCGGAGCACCGCGGCCACCTCGAGCAGGCATTCGGCTGGCGGCTACCGTCCCAGGCGGTGGCGGCGGGCCTGTCGCCGGGCCGCGTCCTGGGCTCCGAGGAGCGTGCCGACGAGCTTCTGGAAGCGTCCCGCGCGCCGCTCGAACGCCGGCGCGAGTCCGTGTGCCTGGTGCAGACGATGCTGGTGCTGCTGCGCGGCGAGCCGCTGGACGAGGAGGCGCTGGCGGTGGCCCTGTCGGTGGCGATCTTCGAGGGCGCCACGCTCTACGGCCTGCGCCTGGGCGCGGCCGCCCTCTCGCCCGAGGCGCTGCGCTCGGAGCGTGAGCGCTTCGAGTCGGCGTGCGCCGACCGGGGGGTTCCCGGGCAGTTCGCCGCCACCGACGGCGACGCCGTCAAGGAGGTGCGGGAGCGCGCCGCCTACCTCGACCTGGTGGTCGGTGCCCTGAGCGAGGCGCCGGGTCCGGAGCGCCGCCTGTCGGCCGAGCTGCGGGGCCTCCTGCGTCGCTGCCCCCGGCCGCTGCTGGTGGTGAGGCGAGGACCGGTTGGGATGCGGCGGCCGCTGCTGGCCTATGACGGCGGCGCCCGGGCCGACGAGGCGCTGTTCGCGCTCGCCTACACGGCCGTGAAGCGCGGGCTCGAGCCGGTGGTGATGACCGTGTCGGACCGCGCCCGCGGCGTCAGTCCGCTGGGTCGCGCCCGCGAGTACCTGGAGCGCTTCGGCGTCAGAGCCACCTACGTGTCCGCCCACGGTCCGGTGCCCCAGGCGATCGAGCAGACCCTGGCGGCCCAGCGCTGCGACGCGCTGTTCATGGGTAGCTACAAGTACGCCCGCTGGCTCGAG
>CAYOXR010000505.1:0-1936 GCA_964407955.1 uncultured bacterium
GGGATCGTCGCTCGACAGCTACCGGGAGTCGGCGCCCAAGCTTGCCGACCTCGCGGTGGACGGCTTCTTTCCCGGCCATGGGCTGTTCACGCTCAACAACGGGCAGACCGAGGTCGACCTCATGGTGGATGCCATGAAGGACCTGCTGGTGAAGGGGCGCTTCTTCGTGCCGAACAGGTTCTTCTGATGCGTGGCGACGGCGCGGCGGCCGCGCGGCTCGAGTCGCCGGCGCGGCGAGGTGTCCGATGAGGCATGGTGACCACGAGACGACGCGCTCGCTTCAGGCCCTGACGTCGATGCTCGGAGTGGCGGGCTTCGAGGACCGCGTCATCCGCCACATGCGCGAGGCAGCGTCCCAGCACACGCGTCAGGTCGAGGTGGACCCGCTCGGCAACGTGCTGGCCCACCTGCCGGCGCGGCGTCACGATGCGCCCAGGGTCGTCGTCCTGGCGCACATGGACGAGGTCGGATTCGTGGTGCGCAAGGTCGAGCACGACGGCTTCGTGCGTCTCGAGCGCATCGGTGGCATTCCGGAGAAGAGCGCGTCCGGCGCCGCCGTGATTGCCGAGCCCACCTCGGGGGAACGGCTCTTCGGTGTCATCGGGCCGAAGGCCCACCACCTCACAGCTCAGGACGAGAAGTACCGGGTCGTGCCGATCCAGCAGGCCTACGCGGACTTCGGCTTCGTCGACCGCGAGGAGGCCGCGCAGGCCGGTGTGGTGGTGGGAACGCCGGTGGGCTATGCGCGCACCTTCGAAACGCGCGGCGAGATCGTGTTCAGCAACGCCCTGGACGATCGAGGCGGGTGCTGGGCGCTGCTCGAGGTTCTGCGTCGCAGTGCCGATGGCGGGCCACCCGTGGACCTCTGGGTGGTCGCCAGCGTGCAGGAGGAGTTCAGCCTGCGCGGTGTCGTGCCGGCCATCCGCAAGATCGCGCCCGACTATGTTCTGGACATTGATGTCGCCGTGTCTACGGACACGCCCGATCTGGCCGGCATTACGGACGTCAAGCTCGGTGGCGGCCCCACGGCGGGCGTGATGAGCTTCCACGGCCGGGGCACGCTGGCCGGGTTGATCCCGAACCCGCGGCTCCTCGACCTGGTTCGCCAGGAGGCCGCCGCGCAGGGGATCCCGCTACAGCTCAACACCTTCATGGGTGGGCTCACCGAGACATCGTTTCTCCAGTTGGAGCAAGACGGCATCCCGGCGATCGACCTCGGCTTCCCCTGCCGCTACACGCACGCCCCCGTGGAAGCCGCCCACCTGGGCGACCTCAGCCGGCTCGTGGAACTGATCCTGGCCCTCCTGGAGCGATTGGAAGAGCGGCCCAGCCTGGCGCGGGGCTGAGCGGACCACCCCCCGCGCCTACGGCAGCGACGCCTGGGCCACCACGCCGCCGTCGGGCCCGGGGATGGCCAGCTCCACGCCCTGCAGCCCGCCCGCATGGAACTCGATGAGGGTGCCGCGGGTGCTTCCCAGCTCGACGCGGCCGGTGCCGGTCATGCCGTAGAGCACGTAGGTGCGGCCGGCGGGCGCGGGGTGGGGCTGCAGGACCATGGCCCGGCCGTCGGGGAGCACGCATACCACCCCCGGGCGCAGCGTCCAGCCCTGCCGGGTCACCGCCTCAAGCGGCACCACCTGCATGCCGGGCACCCGCATCCAGTAGGCGACCACCGCCTGCTCGTGGGCCTGCAGCGTCGCGCGGCGCTGCTGGAGCACGCCCCACAGCGCGGTGAACACCAGCACGGCCGCGAGCGTCGCCAGCCCGAGCGACAGCCTGCGAACGCGGCGCTGCCGGGGCCGCGACGCGAAGGCGCCCACCGGCCGTGCCGAGGCGGCCGAGCGCGCGCGGTCGCCGCCGGCGGTCGCGTCGCTGTCGCCTGTTGCGTCGCTGTCGCCTGTTGCGTCGCTGTCGCCGGCCGCGTCGCTGTCGGACG
>CAYOXR010000506.1:0-20859 GCA_964407955.1 uncultured bacterium
CGCTGGCGTACGGTACCGAGAGCGTGCCACCAGTGGACAAGGTGGTGGGGCCGGGAAACCGCTACGTGGTGGCAGCCAAGCGCGAGGTCTACGGCCGGGTCGGGGTGGAGTCGCTCCCCGGCCCCACCGAGACGCTCGTGCTCGCCGACGACTCGGCCGACGTCCGTCACGTGGTTGCCGATCTGCTGGCGCAGGCCGAGCACCTGGACGCACAGCCGGTGCTGGTAACGCCGAGCCGGCGCCTGGCGGAGGCCGTGGAGGGCGCGCTGCCGGAGGCGATCGATCGCCTCCCCACGGCCGCGGCGGCGCGCCAGTCGGTGGTCGAGCGCGGCATCGTGGTCATCGTTCGGGATGTGCGGGAGGGCATCCAGGCGGCCAACGCCTACGCCCCCGAGCACCTGTGCCTGCTCGTCGAGGATCCATGGTCGTGGGTGAGCGAGGTCCGGAACGCCGGCGGGCTGTTCGTCGGCGCTCACAGCATGGAGGCGCTGGGCGACTACCTGGCGGGCCCGAGCCACGTGATGCCCACGTCGGGCACCGCCCGCTATGCCAGCTTCGTGAACGTGCGCGATTTCCAGAAGGTGATCCCGCTGGTCGCCTTCGGTGGCCAAGCGGTGGCCGAGATCGGGCCGGCGGCGGTGCGCCTGGCCCGCGCGGAGGGGCTGGAGGCGCATGCCCAGGCGATCCTCGCCCGCTTGGGCGGGGCCTGAACGCCCACGGTCGAGGGTTGCGGCCGGGCGCCCGGGCTAGCGTGCGACCAGGAACGGGTTGCTGCCGCGCTCGGTGAGGATCGTCGTCTCAGGACCGTGTCCGGGAAGGACGCGGGTGTCGTCGGGCAGCGTCAGCAGCTGCTCGCGGATCGAACGCACGAGCAGCGCC
This sequence comes from uncultured bacterium, assembly GCA_964407955.1. Lineage (GTDB taxonomy): Bacteria > Deinococcota > Deinococci > Deinococcales > Trueperaceae > JASBRS01. The sequence continues at coordinate 880 of CAYOXR010000506.1, forward strand.
CCGTCGCCGAAGGGGCGGTCGGTGCGGCCGATCGAGCCGCGGAACAGCGCGTCTCCCGATAGGACCGCATCGGCGCCGGGCAGGTAGAACGCGACATGGCCCGGGGTGTGGCCGGGCGTGTGCAGGCAGCGGGCGCGCGTGCCGGCGAGCTCGAGCGTCTGGCCGTCGGTGAGGTCGACGGTGGTGTCCGGCGGAGGTTCGATGGGTACGCCGAACAGGGCTGCCTGAGAGGCCGCGCCGCGCAGCAGCGGCAGATCGGCGGGGTGGAGATGAACGGGAACCGGCCAGGCCCTGACGAGCGCGGCCAGCCCGCCGACATGGTCGAAGTCGGCGTGCGTCAGCCACACCGCCGCGAGTTGCGCGCCGTGGGCCGCCAGTGCACGCAGCAGCGGCCCGGGATCGCCGCCCGGGTCGACCACCACCGCCGCGTCCGCTTCCACCAGCAGGTAGGCGTTCGCGGCCAGCGGTCCCAGTGCGTAGCGCTCGATGATCATGCCGGCCGCCCGTCACACGCCCCGGCGACGCCGGCGCAACAGCGCGCGCAGGATGTCGCGGTACATGCCCGCTCGCGTCGAGATGCCCGCCAGCAGGCCACGCTTCTCCTCCTTCATGACCTGCGACACGCCGCCGAGGGCGACGTCGAGGCGGCGCCAGCCTTGCCGCCTGGCGTGGTTGCCGATGGCGACTTCGACGCCGTAGCGGCTGGCCGCCAGGCCCGGCACGGCGAGCAGCGCGTCGCGTCGCAGCGCGCGCTGGCCGTTGAGCTGAGGCGTGAGGCGCTGCGCGGCGGTGGTGCGCCAGCGTCCGCCCCGGAACACGCCCCGCGTCATGTCGGTCTCGCCGCGCAGGACCGGGGTCGCCAGCGCAAGGACGTGGGCGGGTGTCAGGCCGATCAGGTCGGCGTCGAGCAGCACCACCACGTCGGCGTCGACGGCGGCGGCCGCCGCCGCCACGGCACCGCCCTTGCCCAGGTTGTGCGGGAGCCTGAGCACGCGGGCGCCCGCCGCGCTCGCGGCCTCGGCGGTGCCGTCCGTCGAGCCGTCGTCGACGACTAGGACCACGCCGAGCTCGCTCTGCAGAGCGCACGTCACGACCGCAGCGATGGTACCGGCCTCGTTGAACGCCGGGACCAGCACCGCACAACGGCGTGCCGGCTCGCCCGCGTCTGCGGGCCGCTCAGCCGTGGATGAGGCCGCTGAGCTCATGGACCGTGACCAGCGCGATGAGCGCCAGGACCGCCATGAAGCCGATGAAGTGGACGTACTCCTCCTGCCCCGGCTTGAACGGCCGGCCGCGAAGGGCGACCACGCCGGCGAGGAGCATGCGGCCGCCGTCGAGGCCGGGGATGGGCAAAAGGTTGAAGACCGCCAGCGAGAAGTTGATGAGGGCCGCCAGCCACAGAACCGCCACCATGCCCACCTGCGTGGCCTGGTTGACCATGCCCACGATGCCGACGGGGCCGGCGACCTCGGTGTTCTTGTGGCCGGTGAGTGCGGCCGCGAAGCCTTGCGCGAAGCCGCGTACGATCTCGGGTACCACGCGCGCCCCGAACCACGCCGACTCGGCCAGCGCCTGGGGCAGCGCGACCCCCTGGAAGACGGGGGAGACGCTGACCCCGAGCAGCGGTTGGCCGCTGTCGGACTTGGCGATGTCGTTCTTCGGTGGCCACGGGGTGGTGACGATGCGCCGGCCCGAGGCCGTAGCGAGCGTGATGGTGAGCTCGCTGGCCTGCTGGATGACCTTGACGACCTGCTCCGGCGTGGGTTCGGCGACGCCGTTGATGGCCGCGATGCGGTCCCCCTTGACGATGCCAAGCTGCGCCGCCGGTGAGCCGGGCATGACGCTCATGACCTCGCTGCCGCGACCCACGTCGGCCCCGCTGGTGTACATCCGGTAGCCGGGCTGCAGCATCACCACGGCCGTGAGCAGCGCGACGCCGAGCACGAAGTTGGCGATGATGCCGCCGGCCAGGACCCACAGCTTGGCGCCGATCTTCTTCTTGGCCATGCCTTCGTCGGGGTGCTGCAGGTTGCCGTTCTCGTCGACCCTCGGCGCCATGCCGGGGAGATCGACGTAGCCGCCGATCAGGAACAGGCAGACGCGCCACTCGGTGCCGCGCCAGCGGCGCCTGAGCAGCACCGGCCCCAGGCCGATGCTGAATGCCCGCACGGGCACGCCCACGCTCTTGGCGTTGAGGAAGTGCGCCCCCTCGTGCACCATCACCGCGGTGAACAGGATGAGTATGAACGTTATGGCCGTGAGCATGCCAGGCTCCGGGCCGGTAGCGGCCCGGCTCCAGTATGGCAGAGGCGGCAGCCGCGCGCGGTGGGCTGCTCTACCGTGATCGAAGCGGTCCGCCCGCCGCGCTCATCCCGGCCACCGGCCCGGGCCTCCCCCGAAGCCGCGTCCGAGCCCCGAGTCCGTGCCGTCCTCGCCCCCTCCCGGCCTGACCGGGCCCTCGCCGTGCTCGCGAAGGCGGCGGATGAGGTCGGTCTTGCTCAGCACGCCCACCAGACGTCCGCTCGGATCCACCACGGCCAAACGGCCGATGGAGCTCTCGCCGAGGCGCCGGAGCGCTTCCCTGGCGGGCTCGTCGGGTCCGATGGTCTCGGCGGGCAGCATGATCTGCTCGACGACCGCGTTCGGCCCTCCGCCCCGGGCATCCTGCAGGCGTGCGAATCCCAGCAGCCGGCCGGCGGCGTCGACCACCGGGTAGCCGCTGTGGCGGCGGTAGTAGATGAGCTGCTGGAACTGTGTCAGCGCCATGCCGGGCTCCACCGTCAGCGGCTCCGCGGTCATCAGGTCGCGCACCCGGTATCCCTCGAAGGCGTCGTTGACGATGGCGGCCCGGGTCTCCGCCCTACCGGCGTTGTACACGAAGAAGGCGATCACCACCAGGAACAGGTTGAGCGAGAAGAAGCCGTAGACGCCCAGGAGCACGGCGATGAGGCTGCTGATGGCGCCCGCGATGCGGGTGGCGCGCAGATGAGGCGTCACCAATGCCAGCAACGAGCGCAGCACGCGGCCGCCGTCGAGTGGCAAGGCGGGGAGGAGATTGAACAGCGCCAGCCCGGCGTTGGTCACCGTCAGGTAGCTCAACACGAACAGGGCCTCGTCGTGCCCGACGGCGAGCTGCCAGGCGAGACCCGTGAGGAGGGCGATGAGGCCGCTGGTGATCGGGCCCACGATCGCCACCACCGCCTCGGCCCCGCGCTGCCTGGGCATGTCGGTGAACTGCGCCACGCCGCCCAGGAACCACAGGGTGATCTCACGCACCTCCACGCCGTAGAGGCGCGCCACCACGGCGTGGCCCAGCTCGTGGACGAGTACGCTGAGGAAGAGCCCGAGGGCGCCGATCAGGCCCAGCAGGTAGGGGGTCAGGCCAGCCGTCAGTGGCGCCGCCTCGATGGTCAGTCCGGCCCGGCGGAACAGCGCCACGTAGGCCGGGATCTGCGAGCCGATCAAGTAGGCGAACAGCGGAAGCACCAGCAGGAACGAGGTGTCCAGGCTCACGGGGATGCCCAGCAGCTTGAACGGCAGCCTCAGCGCACGCCTGAACATGCCTCACGATAGGGCATCGGGTCGCCGCAGGAGGTGCGTCGGCGGCTAGCGGACGGGCGTTTGCCCGCTGCCGCAGAACGCTTCCGCGAGGCCGCGCGCCTCGCTGTCGGCGTCGGCGAGATCCTCCCAGCGCAGGGCAGCGGCGGGCGCGCGCTCGAGCACGTGCTCGAGCACTCGGGGGATGTCCGCGAAGCCGAGCCTGCCGGTGAGGAAGCGCGCCACAGCCACCTCGTCCGCGGCGTTGAGATAGACCGGCGCCAGCCCGCCGCGCTCGCCGGCGCGGTACGCCAGGCCCAGGCTGGGGAAGCGCAGCCGGTCGGGGACGGCGAACTCCCAGCGCCCCTCGAGAGGCAGCGGCGGCAGGGGCGTGGCCGGGCGGTCCGGTCTCGACAGTGCGTACTGAATGGGCAGCCGCATGTCGTGCGGTCCGATCTGGGCCTTGATGCTGCCGTCTTCGAAGCGCACCAGGCCGTGGACCAGGGACTGCGGGTGGATGACCACCTCGATCTTCGACAGCGGCAGATCGAACAGGAAGTGCGCCTCGAGCACCTCGAGGCCCTTGTTGAAGAGCGTGGCGGAATCGATCGTCACCTTCGGGCCCATGGACCAGGTCGGGTGGGCGAGCGCCTGCTCCGGCGTGACGGCGGAGAGGTCGGCGGGGCCCTCGCGGAACGGCCCGCCCGATGCGGTGAGCACCAGTGCGCGCACGGCTGCGCGCGGCTCGCCGGCGAGCGCCTGGTAGAGCGCGGAGTGCTCGGAGTCGACCGGCGTGATGGTGGCGCCGCTGTCACCGGCGAGCGACCACATGAGGGGGCCGGCGACCACCATGGCCTCCTTGTTGGCGAGCGCGACCTGCCGGCCCGCGCGCAGCGCGGCCGCCGTCGGCTCCAGGCCGGCCATACCGGGGATCGCGGCCACCACGTTGTCGGCCTCCCAGGCGGCGGCCTCGGCGGCGGCCCCCGGCCCCGAGGCAAGCCGGGTGCCGGCCGGCAGGTGGGGAGCCACGGCGTCGGCCACGTCGGGGTGGCACACTACCAGCTCGGGACGGAACTCCGCCGCCTGGGCGAGCAGCACCTCGGCGTTGCGGCCCGCGACCAGCGCCACCGGCGCGTAGCCGCGCCAGCGCGCGACGTCGAGCGTCTGCCTGCCGATGGACCCCGTGGAGCCGAGGACGACGATGCGCTTCACGCTGCCATTCTCGCATCTTTACCGTCTGGTTCGGGGATCCCGCGCTCTTTGGTGCTATCCTTGGTCAGGTCTCCGAGGAGGAAGGCATGCTTGTTCGCGAGTGGATGACCCCGAACCCCCAGACCGTCACCGCCGACACGCCCGTCATGGAGGCCATGCAGCGCCTGCGTGAAGGTGGCTTCCGGCGCCTCCCGGTCACGCGTGATGGCAAGCTCATCGGGATCGTCACCGACCGCGACCTCAAGGAGGCGACGCCGTCCAAGGCGACCACGCTCTCCGTCTATGAGCTCAACTACCTGCTCAGCAAGCTGCTGGTGAAGGACGTCATGAAGGCGCCGGTGATCACGGTGCGAGGCGACGACCCCATCGAACACGCCGCTTTGCTCATGGAGGAGCATCGCGTGTCGGGGCTGCCCGTCCTCAAGGGCAACGAGCTCGTCGGGATCGTGACCATCACGGACCTGATGCGCGCATTCGTGTCGTTCCTCGGCATGCGTGAGGGCGGAACCCGCGTGACGGTCGACCTGCCCGACGAGCCCGGCGTGCTCGCCCGCGTGGCCGAGGCCGGTCCGCCGTCGAACATCATCGCGGCCGTGACGACGGGCGTCCAGGCCGGCCATCGCCGGCGCATGGTGTTGCGCGTGACGGGCGAGGACGCCGACGGTTTCCCCGACCGTCTGAAGGCCGCCTCGATCGACATCGTCGACGTGCGCTGACATCGGTGCCGGAGCATCCCGACGCTGACGCGCTGGCGGGCGCCGCGCTGGGGGGGCGTGTCGTCCACAGCGGCTTCCTCGAGCCGCGCGAGGCCGATGCGCTGGTCGCCGCGCTGAAGCGCCCCGGCGTCGCCGTGGCCGTGACCGGCGGCGTGCCGGCCGCCAGGCGGCGCGTGGTGATCGCCTACCCGGAGCATCTGCCGAGCGCGAGCGTGCCCATGGCGGCGGTCTACGTCGAGGGCGCGAGCGATGGCGAGGCGCTCCGCAGCGCCGCCCGGGTCGCGGGGGTGGACGCGGCCGCGCTCGGGGACGTGGTGACGCATCGGGACGGCATCTCCTTGATCACGCTGGCGCCGCCACCGGCGGCGCTGCTGGGGCTGCGGCGCCTGCAGGAGCGGGTGGTGGCGCCCGTGACGGTGCCGCTCGAACGGGTGGCCACGGGGACGGAGCGGGAGTTCGAGGCGGTGGTGCCGTCGCTGCGTGTCGACGTCCTGGGCGGAAAGGCCTTCCGCGTTTCGCGCAGCTACTTCGCCAAGGGCGTGGCGGCGGGGCGCGTGAGCGTCAACGGCCGCGTCGCCGACAAGGGGGCGACGGCCGCTGCCGGCGACGAGGTGTATGCCGACGGCCTGGGGCGCTTTCGGGTGCTTCGTGTGGAGGGCACCACGCGCCGAGGCAACCTCAGGGTGACCATCCGTGCGGAGCGCGGCTGATCGGCGATCAACGGCACCGGCTGGGGCGCACCTGGCGGGCTCGGTCACGTCGGGCCTGGACCCTGCTCGCCAACAGCCCGGCCGCCGACACCGCGTCCGCCCGGAGCCGGACCGCCCGTTGCCGGCTCGCCAGACCCCGGCCCCCCGGCCGGACCCCCTAGACCCGGACCTTGCGTCCGCCCGTGCGGCTACGCGACTTGAACACCAGGCGGAACGGTACCTCGGCGAAGCCGAGGTCTTCGCGCACGCGGTTGCGGAGGTAGTTCTCGTAGGCACGCGTCAGCAGGCGCTCGCTGTTCACGGAGAACACGAACGTCGGCGGCGCGACGGCCACCTGGCTCGCGTACAGCAGTCTCAGCGGCCGTCCCTTGAAGTTCGGGGGCGACTGCCGTTGCGTCCATACCTCCAGGAAGGCGTTCATCTCGCCGGTCTGGACGCGCCGGCGTGCGGTGTCGTACAGGCGTATGACGGTGGCCAGCAGCTCGTGCAGCCCGAACTCGGTGACGGCGCTGGTGTACACGCGCGGCGCGAAGGCGAGGTGCGACAACGCCGTGGCGATGTCGCGCTTGAGCGGCACGAGCTGCTCGTCGCTCACCAGATCCCACTTGTTGATGGCCAGCACCACGGGCTTGCCCCACGCCAACGCCAGGTTCGCCAGGTGCATCTCGTGGTCGCCGTACTCGAACGGATCCACCACCAGGACGGCCACGTCGGAGCGGCGCATGGCGCTCTCCGAGCGCAAGCGCGCGAAGTACGCCACGTCGACCTCACCCTTGCGGCGGATGCCGGCCGTGTCCACCAGCACGAACGGTCGGCCCGCGAAGTGGAAGCGGACGTCGACGCTGTCGCGCGTGGTGCCGGGTTCGTCCGCGACGATCACCTTCTCGCCGCCCACCAGCGCGTTCAGCAGGCTGGACTTGCCGACGTTCGGGCGGCCCATGATGGCCACCCGGACGGCCTCCTCGTCGACATCCCGACCGGGCGGAGGCAGACGTCCGACGATCGCATCCACGAGCTCGAAGGTCCCGCGGGCGTGCTCGGCCGAAACCGGGAACGGCTCGCCGAAGCCGAGCGCGTAGAGCTCGAAGAGCTCGGGCGCCTCCTCGTGTCTCGGGTCGTCGAGCTTGGTGGCCACCAACAGCACGGGCTTGCCGACGGCACGGAGCCATCTCGCCACCTCGTGGTCGGCGGCACCCACGCCCTGCCTGCCGTCGACGCAGAAGAGCACCAGGTCGACGTCCTGCAGGGCCGTTTCGATGCGGCGGCGTACCGGCGCCTCCCAGTGGTCGCCCGACCACAGGCCGCCGGTGTCGAGCAAGCGGAACGTGCTGCCGTCATCGGCGACGACCTCGGCCTCCTTGACGTCGCGGGTCACGCCCGGCTGGTCGGCCACGATGGCCTCGCGGCGACCGACCAGACGGTTGAACAGGCTCGACTTGCCCACGTTCGGGCGGCCGACGATGGCCACGCTAGCCAAGGCGTACCCCCGCGCGGACGCCGTGACCGTTGGCCCAGTCGCGCGCCGGCATGACGCGCTTGCCCGCAGGCTGCACGCACACGAGCAGCACCGCGCCCTCGCCACAGGCCACCGTCACGCCCTCGGGGCCGAGCGCCAAGACCGTGCCTGGCTCGGCGGTCGCCGGGACGGACGGCGCGCCGCCTGCTTCGAGCGCATGCAGCTTGGTCACCTTGACGCTGGCGCCGCCCGCCGTGAAGGTGCTGCCCGGCCAAACGGCGACCCCGCGATGCCGGCCGACGACGGCCTGCGCCGCGTCCGTCCAGCGGATGCGGCCGTCGTCCTTGGTGAGCATCGGCGCCAGCGTGGCGGCCGACTCGTCTTGCGGAAGGCACCGCAGCGTTCCGGCGGCCAGCCCGCGCAGGGCGTCGAGCAGCGCCTCGGCTCCCAGCTCGGCCAGGGTTGCCATCAGCTCGGCCGCGCTCGCCTCAGGCGGGATGGGCAGCGCGCGCCGGAGGCACACCGGGCCGGTGTCGAGGCCGGGGTCCGTGCGCATGATGCTCACGCCGGTGCGCTGCTCGCCGCGAATGAGCGCCCACTGCACCGGCGCCGCCCCGCGGTACCTGGGCAGCAGGCTGGCATGCACGTTGAGGAAGCCGTGGCGAGGCACGTCGAGGAGCTCCGCCGGCAGGATCTTGCCATAGGCCGCGGTGACGGCCACGTCCAGCTCGAGCGCGCGCAAGCGCTCCGCGAACTCGGGGTTGCGACGCAAGCGCTCGGGCTGCAACAGGGGCAGGCCCAGGCGGCGCGCCTCCGCGGCGGTGGCGGGCGGTTTCACGCGCATGCCGCGCCCGGCCCGCTTGTCGGGCTGGGCGACCACCAGCACCAGCCGGTGCTGGGTTCGCAGGGCGCGCAGGCTCGGCAGCGCGAAGGCCGGCGAGCCGAACAGCGCCACCCTGAGCTGTGTCCGGGACGCCTCGCTCGCGGTCGCCTTCGGCGGGGCGCTCACTGCACCGGTACGGCGATGGGGGCGTGACGAAGCTCCTTGAGGAGCGCCTTCGCCTGCCGCTGGATGTCCGCCAGCTCGGCGCGATGCTCCTCGAGGAACGCGCGCCGCTCGTCCTCGGGAAGGCGGTCGAAGAACAGCACGCCCTCGAGGTGGTCGTATTCGTGCTGCAGCACGTGCGCGAAGCGGCCCTCGGCGTCCGTCTCGTGCCACTCGCCAACGACGTCCTGATAGCGGACGCGGACGCGAAGGTCGCGCCTGAGCGCGTCGACGTACAGGCCCGGCACGCTCAGACAGCCGTCGTGACCGAACTGCTCGCCGTCCCGGTAGACGATGCTCGGGTTCACCATGACGTGCTCGCTCACCACGCCCCAGCTGCGCCGCTTCTCCTCCGGCGTCTCCTCGGCGGCCGCCTCCGCGTCGTCGTGGGGCTCCGCCTCGTCGTGGCGCTGCGCGTCGTCGTGGTGCTCCCCCTCCGCCTCTTCCTCCTGGCTCGGGTCGATCTCCAGGGCCACGAACACGCGCTTGGGAACACCGATCTGGGGGCCGGCCAGACCGATGCCATTGGCATCGAACATGGTCTCGATCATGTCGTCGACGAGCTTCGCCAACGCGTCGTCGAAGCGCGTCACGGGACGCGCGCGGCGGCGCAGAACGGGGTCGCCGAAGTAGCGAATGGGGTAGATCACCGGTGTAGCCCTCCGTCCGGCTCGACCTACGGCTTGCGCGGGGGGGACGCGTACCGGAGCTCCACGGTGGGGCTCGACAGCGCAGACACGCCCTGCGGGAGGTCGAGCGCGACAGGCAGAGTATACCGGCCTGGAGCCACGGGCGGCGTCGGCGGCTGTACCGTGGCCTTCACGGTTTCGATGCTCGCCAGCTCGTCCGGCGGGCCGGCGATCACGACGTCTTGCTGGTCGAGGGTGGCAGCAGACAGGTTGGTGGCGATCGGCGCGCTGAAGGCGATGGGCACGCGCTTGGTCACGAGCGCCTGGCGCGCGGTCACCTGCACGCTGATGCTGCTCGGCGCCACCTTGACGTTCTGCACGGGCACGCCGGCGTCGTCGACGGGGAAGGGGTGCGCCTGTGCTTGACCTTCCCTGGCCGGCACCACCGCCATCACCTTCGCCACCTTCTGGAGGACCTGCTCCTGGCCGGTGAGCGTCACCTTGGTGGGGTTCGCCGTCAACGACAACAGGGAGCCGCTCGGCGGCGCCCCGCTGAGCGCGACCGTGACGGTCATGTCGCGATTGCCGACGGTCTCCAGGAAGCCGATCACGTGGCTGGGCGAGACGTTCACAAGGTGGATGCCGTTCGGAGTCTGAACGTTGACCTGCTGCTGGAACTCGCCGTTGAGCCCGCTCAGGTCGAGGCTGGCAGTGATGCTGTCCGGGCGCAGGCGGTCGACGCGGCTGCTGGGGCCGGAGACGTTGACCTCGACCACCTGCGGGATGCCCACCGCCACCTGGCTCTGCAGCACGCCTTCGGTCGTGAGCGTCACCAGCAGGCTCCGCTGCGTGGTGGTCACCGAGCTGCTGGTGACGAAGTACCACATGCCGAAGGCGAGCACCAGTGCGCCCAGCTTCTGGGGCCAGTTGTGTGCGGTCATCGCCGCCACGCGCCGCAGGACGGTCATTCGGCGTACACCTCGCGAAGGGCCTTGAGGACGTCCGCCGGGGCGATGTCGCTCGTGAGCTCGCCGCCCTGGGCGATGCTCACGGTTCCGCGCTCCTCGCTCACCACCACCACCAGAGCGTCGGTCGCTTCCGACAGCCCGAGCGCCGCGCGGTGACGCGTGCCGTGCTTGACCGACCAGCCCTCGTGGCGATCGGAAAGGGGGAAGATCGCTCCGGCGTGCGTCACGGCGTCCTCGCGCACGATGACGCCGCCGTCGTGCAGCGGACCCTTGGACGCGAAGATCGTCTGCAACAGTGCGCTGCTGACCGGCGCGCCGATAGCGGTGCCGGTCTCGCCGTACTCACGCAACGGGGTGCGGCGTTCCACGGCGATGAGCGCACCGCGACGCTGCGTCGCCAGCTCGCGAACGGCGCTCATGATCTCCTGCACCGGCCCGCCGTGGCTGCTGCGGGTGAGGCGACCGCGCCCCACGCGCTCGAGTGCGGCGCGGAGCTCCGGCTGGAAGACCACCACGATGGCGATGAAGCCGACCGGTGCGACCCGGTCGAACAGCCACTTGGTGGCCTCCAGGTTCAGCTGCGCGGCCAGGAACCAGAGCGCACCCAACGCCAGCAGACCGCGCAGCACGTTCCAGGCCCTGGACCCGATGAGGAGCACGTAGGCCTGGTACAACAGGACGGCGATGATGAGGATGTCGACGATGTCCTGGACACGGAAGCCCTCGAGTGCTGCCAAGGGGTAAGCCTCCATCGGCTCGTGAGGACGGTTGGCCGTCCGCCTCGCCGACGGCGCGTCTGAACGAGCGGCGCGCCGCCTCGTGGTGCGCTGGGCGGTATGCGGTTGAGGCGCCCGGGGCTCGGGGAACCCCGTTCGTTACGGCAACGATAGCATAGGAGCCCCCCGGCCGAGGCCGTGCCCAGACGGGTGTGGCGCGTCTACGACGGGCCGTAGCCGGTCACCCGCGGCCACCCCGGAGGCGCGCTCGCGACGCGGCCGGCCGGGGGCCGCGGCCTGCCGGTGTGGGGTACACTGCCCCTCTGGAGGCGATGATGAACGAACTGAAGGCGCGACTCGATGCCCTCAGGGGGTATCTTTGACGTCGCCGGCAAACGGGGCCGGCTGAGCGAGCTCGAGCCCGAGCTGAACGACCCCCACCTGTGGGAGGACCCGGAGCGTGCCCGGCGCGTCACGCAAGAGGCGACGCGGCTGCGGCGCGTCGTGGAGTCCTTCGCGTCGCTCGAGAGCGACGTCGAGGGCCTGAGCGAGCTCCTGGCCGAGGCGAGCGCCGAGGAGGCGGAGGAGCTGGCGGACGAGCGCACACGGGTCGAGGCGGCGCTGGACGGCCTGTACCGCGAGGCGCTCTTTGTGGGCCCGCACGATGACCGGGCCGCCATCGTCACGGTCAAGCCCGGCGCCGGCGGCACCGAGTCCTCGGACTGGGCGGGCATGCTGTTGCGCATGTATCGGCGCTTCGCCGAGCGTCACGGCTTCAAGGTCGAGCTGCTCGACCTGGTGCCGAACGCGGACGCCCCGGCGGGCATCGACTACGCGCAGATGATCGTGCGCGGTGAGCGGGCGTTCGGGCTGTTGGGCGTGGAGAGCGGCGTGCATCGCCTGGTGCGGGTGAGCCCGTTCGACGCCCAGAACCGGCGACACACCAGCTTCGCGTCGATCGAGGTCATGCCCGAGATCGACGACGCCATCTCCATCGACATCGATCCGAAGGACGTGCGGGTCGACGTGTACCGCTCGAGCGGTCCCGGCGGCCAGTCGGTCAACACCACCGACTCGGCCGTACGCGTGGTCTACCGCGCGGGCACCCCGGACGAGATCGTGGTGACCTGCCAGGACGGCAAGTCGCAGATCAAGAACCGCGAGAAGGCCATGACGGTGCTGCGCAGCCGCCTGTTCGAACGCGAGGAGCACCGTCGGCGCGACGAGCAGATGAAGGCTCGTGGCGAGCAGAAGGCCATCGAGTGGGGCTCGCAGATCCGCAGCTACGTGCTCGACAAACAGTACGTCAAGGACCACCGCACCGGGCTCATGCGTCACGATCCCGACAACGTGCTCGACGGAGACATCGACGACCTCATCTGGTCCGGGCTGGAGTGGGCGGCCGAGGGACGTGCGGTGGCCTGAGGCCCGGGCAGCCGGCCGTCGAGCCGCTGAGCGACGGGCTGCCGGGGGCGCCCGTGGCGGTGTCGAGCCGGGCGCGGGCCGCCCGGCGCCGCGCTGCGGACGGCGCCCCGTTGCGCACTCGGCGCCGCCGGCCGGCTCGGCTCCCGCGCGCGTGCCCTCGTGAGGATCCTGGCGCTGTCCGATGCGGTCTCGCCGGTGATCTACTCGCCGAACTTCCCCGGCAACCTGCCTCCATTCGACCTGGTCCTGGCCGCCGGCGACCTTCCCGGTTACCTGCTCGAGTTCGTTGCCACCAAGGTCAAGACACAGCCCGTGTACGTGCTCGGCAATCACGGCAACGGCTACGTGCGGCCCGCCGACGGCTCGCCCATGCACCTCCCGGGCGGTTGCCTGAACGCCCACGGCCGGGTGGTGGAAGTGGCGGGCGTGCTGATCGCCGGCGTCGAGGGCTGCCTGCGCTACCGTCCCGGTCCCCACCAGTACCGCAGTGCCGAGATGGGCTACCTGACCGCGCGCATGGCGCCGCACCTGGCGCTGAACCGGCTGCGCAAAGGGCGGGCGGTCGACGTGCTGCTCACGCACGCGCCGCCCCGCGGGCCGCACGCTCTGGAGGACCCGCCTCACCGCGGCGTGGCGGCGTTCAACCGCTTCCATCGCCGCTGGCGCCCCCGCCTGCACGTGCATGGCCACGTGCACCTGACGGGTGCCAACGCCCCGCGCGAGTACGTCAGCGAGGAGGGCGTGCGGGTAGTGAACGCGTTCGCGTTCACGCTGATCGACTTGGACCGTTCCGTCTGACGCCGGCCGCGCTCTGCGGGCCCGTCGGCTGCGAGGCGCTCACGCCGATCCGGCGCTGCGATAATCGCAGGCATGACGGCGAGCGAGTTCTGGCGGACGCACGGCGGCGTGAGCGTCGGCGGGGAAGGGTTGGAGCACTTCGGCGACCCGCACGCTGAGGCGGCTCGCGCTTTCGCCGGGCGCGGAGCCCAGCTGGTGCCGCTGCTCACGACGACGCCGTTGCGCGTCACCGGAGCCGACCGGGTCGCGTTCCTGCACGGTCAGCTCAGCAACGTGGTGGCGGGGCTCGCAGCCGGCGCCTGCGCGCAGGCGCTGCAGCTCGATGCCCGAGGTCGCGTCGTCGGGGACGCCGACCTGTGCGTCCGCCGGGACGACCTGTTCGTCGCCGTCCACGATGCACGCGGAGCGGCCGTGCAGGCGTCGCTGGAGCAGCACGTCGTCTTCGACGACGTGCAGGTGAGCGATCTCGGTGAGGCCCTGACGGCCGTGACGGTGCAGGGCGCGGCGGCCACCGAGGTCGTTGCGCGGGCCTTCGGTGTGGTGCCGGGCGCAGGCGGCTTCGTGCAGGTCCCCTTCGGGGCCGCGGCCGGGGACGGCGCCACCGACGCCTCGGCCGAGCCGCCGAGCGTGCTGCTGCTCGGTCGACGCCGCTCGGCGGCGGGCGGGGTGGACGTGCATGTGCTGGTGCGGCAGCTGGCGGAGCTGGCGCGAGCGCTCCTCGAGGCCGGCGCCGACCTCGCCGGCGAGCGCGCCTTGACGATCATGCGGGTTCTGGCCGGCGTACCCAGCGTGGCCCGGGAGGCTCCCGACGGTGCGCTCCCGCAGGAGCTGGGGCTGACCTCGGCGGTGTCCTTCGCCAAGGGCTGCTACCTGGGACAGGAGATCATGGCCCGCATCGAGGCTCGTGGCGCCGTCAAGAAGGGGCTTGCCCGGTTGCGGCTCGAGCGTGCAGCGAACCCGGACGATGAGGGTGGGGCCGCGGCGCTGGAGGGGCGTGAGCTGCGCCTGGGCGGGCGCGAGATCGGTCGTGTCGGCTCGGTCGTGGCTCTCCCGGATGGAGCGCTGGCGGGGCTGGCTGTGTTGAGGACGGGCCTGCCGGTCGGCGCCGATCTCGAGGTCGTAGGAGTGCCGGGGGCGTATGCCCGGGTCTGGCCACCGAGCGCGGCCGGCGGCATGCCGGGCCGGACGGATGCGGCCGGTGCCGTTGGGGGCGTACACGGCGGGACCGAGCGGGACCCCGACCTATAATGCCCGCATGAAGGACAAACAACGCTGGCTTCGGGAAGAGTACGCCGAGGCGAGCGAACGCTTCCCCGAGCGCGACGCTCCCTTCGAGACGCTCTCCGGCATCGCCGTCGATCCCGTCTACACGCCCGACGACATCGCCGACGTCGATCTCGATGCGGACGTGGGCTACCCTGGCAGCTACCCCTACACCCGCGGCGTGCAGGCCTCGATGTACCGCGGCAAGCTGTGGACCATGCGCATGTTCGCGGGCTTCGGCACGGCGGAGCAGACCAACGAGCGCTTCCACCGGCTCCTGGAGGCCGGGCAAACCGGTCTGTCTACTGCATTCGACCTGCCCACGCTCATGGGCTACGACAGCGACCATCCGCTGGCGCGCGGCGAGGTGGGCAAGTGTGGCGTGGCGGTGTCCAGCCTGGCGGACATGGAGGTGCTGTTCGCCGGCATCGACCCCGAGCGCATCACCACCTCCATGACGATCAACAGCCCGGCCAACGCCATCTGGGCGATGTACCTGGCGATGGCTCAGAAGCAGGGCGCGGACCTGGCCGCACTCGGCGGCACCATCCAGAACGACATCCTCAAGGAGTTCATCGCCCAGAAGGAGTTCATCTTCCCGCCGGCGCCAAGCGTTCAGCTGGTGGTCGACACCTTCGAGTGGGGCCCGGCCAACGTGCCCCGCTGGAACTTCGTCAGCGTGTCCGGGTACCACATCCGGGAGGCGGGCTCGACGGCCGTCCAGGAGCTTGCATTCACGCTTGCCGACGGCATCCACTACGTGCGCAAGGCGCTCGCCCGCGGCCTCGACATCGACGAGTTCGCCCCCCGCGTCAGCTTCTTCTTCAACGTTCACAACGACTTCTTCGAGGAGATCGCCAAGTTCCGGGCGGCGCGGCGCATCTGGGCGCGCCAGATGCGTGAGGTGTTCGGCGCCCAGGACCCGCGCTCGTGGATGCTGCGCACGCATGCCCAGACGGCCGGGGTGTCGTTGACGGCGCAGCAGCCGCTCGTCAACGTGGCGCGCGTCGCCGTCCAGGCGCTCGCCGGTGTGCTCGGCGGCGCCAACAGCCTGCACACCGACGCCTACGACGAGGCGCTCGCGCTCCCCACCGAGGAGGCCGCCACGTTGGCGCTCAGGACGCAGCAGGTGATCGCCCAGGAGACGGGTGTGGCCAGCACCGTCGACCCGTTGGCAGGCTCGTACTACCTGGAGTGGTTGACCGGCGAGATGGAGCGGCGGGCCCTCGCCTACTTCGAGCAGATCGATGCCCTCGGCGGCGTCGAGAGCGCCATCGAGCAGGGCTTCTTCGCGCGTGAGATCGGAGACGCGAGCTGGCGCCAACAACGCGACATCGACGAGCGTAGGCGCCTCATCGTAGGCGTGAACGCCTTCGAGCAGGCGAACCCGGAGGTACCGATCCAGCTGGTGGACCCGCAGGTGTTGCGGGTCCAGGAGGAACGTCTACGGCGCGTGCGCGCCGAGCGCGACGAAGGGCGGGCACAGGCCGCGCTGGCCTCGCTGCGGACCGCTGCCAAGAACGGCACCAACACGATGCCGGCCTTCTTGCAATGCGCCCACGCCTACTGCACGCTCGGCGAGCAGATGGACGTGCTGCGTGAGGTCCACGGGGTCTACGAGGAGCCCGTCCTGGTGTGAGGGCGCCGCGTGACGGACGGCGGCGCTCGCCGCAGCCCGCGCGCCAGGCGCCGACCGAGGAGAAGCAATGGAACGACCGATCCGCGTCTTGATCGCCAAGCCCGGCCTCGACGGCCACGACCGTGGCGCCAAGGTCATCGCCCGAGCGCTGCGCGACGCCGGCATGGAGGTCATCTACACCGGGCTGCGCCAGACAGGGCCCATGATCGTCAACGCCGCCATCCAGGAGGACGTCGACGCCGTCGGCCTGAGCGTGCTGTCCGGTGCGCACATGCACTACTTCCGAGAGGTCGTCGAGGGCCTGAGGGACCAGGGCGCAGCCGACATCCTGGTGTTCGGCGGCGGCATCGTTCCCGACCAGGACCGCCCGGCGCTGACGGAGCTGGGCGTGGGCGCCATCTTCACGCCCGGCGCCAACACCCGGGACGTGGTGGAGTACCTGCGCCGCGAGGTGCCCGAGCGGCGCGGCGCCGGCGTGTAGCTGCCAACGCCGAGCGCATCGTCGTCGGTGTGGTCATCCTCACACATCGTTGTCCCTCTCATGAGACCCGCTCAGGACGGCTTTCGGGGCTGCAGGACGCATCTCTTTTCCTGGCGGGCGGATCCGGGCCGGTGTCCTCGTTCATGAAGAAGCTCATCACGGACGCATGCAACACTTGATAGATTCGGCTGCAGGGGCCTTCCTCGGCGAGGGTCCGACGAGGAGAACGACCGTTGCAGCGAAGAATCACCTGGTTGACCGTCGCCGTCTTCCTGTTCGCTCCCGTGGCCTTTGCCGGCGGGTACGCGCTCCACGTCGTACGCACCGGCGATTCGGTCGGTGCCATCGCGAACGAGTACCAGATCTCGGTCGACGCCCTGATGGCGGCGAACGATCTGAGGAACTCCACGATCCACCCCGGCGACGTGCTCAGGGTGCCGTACGTGGAGGCCGTCGGTGGCCCTGTCGAAGAGTCTGCGCCTCGCATCCCTCCGGGCTTCAGCTGGCACACGCTGGGGCCGGGCGAGTCGCTGACGGGGGTGGCGACCGCCTACGGGCTCAGTGTCGACGCCCTGGTCGGCGCCAATCCCACGATCTCGTCGCTCGACCACCTGCCAGCCGGCGTCGACCTGCTCATTCCGCCGGCCGAGGGGCTGGTGGTGACGCTGCAAGCGGGCCAATCGTTGTCGGACATCGTCAAGACGTACCACGTCGATCCCACCGCGGTGGCGCGTGCCAACCACCTACGCTCGCCGTTCGACGTCCAGACCGGCATGATGCTGTTCCTGCCGGGCGTGATGCCGACACAGGCGCTGGCCCGGCTGAAGAAGGTTCGCGAGGCGGAGAACCGCTTCATCTGGCCCATCCACGGCCGCATCACCTCGCCCTTCGGCTGGCGCAACCTGGGGATGGGCACCGCGCCGTTCCACCGGGGCATCGATATCGCGGCGCCCTGGGGAACGCCGGTGCACGCCTCGCAATCGGGCGTGGTCGTGTACGCGGGCTGGTCGAACGCAGGCTACGGCAACCTGGTCCGGATCCGCCACCAGAACGGCGACGAGACCTGGTACGGGCACTTCAGCAGCATCCTGGTGCACGTCGGCGAGTACGTCGACCAGGGTGCCGTCATCGGTCGCGAAGGGTCCACCGGAATCTCCACGGGCCCGCACGTGCACTTCGAGGTGCACATCCACGGCCGAGCCGTGGACCCGATGACCGTACTGCACTGAAGCCGATGAGCATCCAGCGCTGACGGTGCGACCGCGAGCTTGGCGCCGGATCCCGCCATGGCCGGCGGCGGGACACCGCGTCGTCGGCACGCCGGCATGCCCGCGATCTGCGCGCGTGCCAGGCTCCGCGGCCGCCGGTCAGCCGGCCTCGCGCGGCCACAGCAAGCGACCGCAGCTCGGGCAGCGGACCACGCTCTTGGCGCGCCGCGCCTTCTGGATGACGTGGATGGGCAGCCGCACGCTGCAGCCCCCACAACGCTGGTTGTCGACGATCTCGACCAGGCCGAGCCCGCGTCGCGCGCGCCGCACCTGCTCGTACTGCTTCAGGAGCGCGCCGTCGAGGGTGTGAGCGAGGGCGTCCCGGCGCTGGCGCACCTCACTGGTGCGGGCATCGACCGCGGCCACGCGCGCGTCCTCGTCGGCGATCAACGCGTCGAGGGCGGGTTGCAGTTCGTCCAGCTCGGCCTGCAGGCCGTCGACCTCCTGCTCGAGCGATTCCAGGCTCTCCATCAGCGGAAGGGCGTCCTCCTCCAGCTCCTGGACGCGCGTCGCGAACTGCAGCTCCTGGTTCTGGTACTGCGACGCCTCCTTGGCGCTGCTCGCGCGCAACGAGGACTCGGACGCTTCCTTGCGACGCTGCTGCAACGTCTTGAGCTCGAGCTCGGTGTTCGCCACCCGCCTACGCAACTCGTCCCGCTCCTGCTTCTTGCGCTCCAGGCGACGCGCCAGGTCGCGGCGCTTCTCGCGCGTTTCGTGCAGCTCCGGCGGCGTCTGCGCTCGCTCCTCGTGGAGGGCGTCGAGCTGCAGGTCGAAGCCCTGGACTTCGCTCAACTTCTCCAACATTCGGCCTCCAGACAATAAAAAACTCCGTTCGACCGGTTCCGAACGGAGCTCATGAGAGGTCCTCGTCAAAGCTTCGCTTCACGGGCTCGAGTGTAGCACGGGCCGCGCGGCGCCCGGTCGGCCCCCGGCGCGCATGGCCGCTCGGGTAGAATGCGCAGCGTGATCGAGGAGTCGCCCGAGGGGTTCATCCAGCGCTGGCGCGAATACGCGGCGGACGTGCAACTGTTCCCGCGCACCGAGGGCTCGCCGCTGCTGGAGTGTCTGGCCGCCGGCGCCATCCTGCAGCTTCTCGATCGTACCGGCCCCTACCTGACGGGTTCCGGGCGACAACGCGTGATCCTCAATCCGATGGTGGAGTGCCTGTCGCCGAACCCGGATCAGCTGACGAGCCTCGAGGTCTCCGGCCTGGGCGCACTCAAAGCGGCGGGACGCGTCATCGCAGGCGAGGGTCGCATGAGCGTGGTGGACTGCGGGGTCCCGCTGGTCGTGGCCGTGGTAGGGGAAGACGGCGAGCGCTTCGATGCCGGCGGCTACGTGCAGTTCGAGGTGCTGCCGCCGGTGCACGGTTTCGTGATCCGCGACGAGACGCGTTCCCAGCGACGCGACGCCGCCGAGAATACCGACGAGGCAATGTGATCGCCCGGTGCGCGCCGGACAGGCAGGCGGCCCGGGCCTCTGCTAGAATGGCCGCTCATGCCCGAGGTCGTACGCCCCCGCCAGGACGGTAGCGAGCCCGACGTCACGCCCGCGGTGATCCGCGCCGTGGAACCCGGCTCCGCCGCCGCGCGCGCCGGCGTCTCGGCCGGCTGGGAGCTGCTGCGCGTCAACGGACGAGCCGTCCCCGACATCCTGGCGTACCGGCGCGAGCTGGAACGTGGCACGGCCAGCCTCGAGGCACGGGACCCGCGGAGCGGCCGCGCGGTGCGCTTCGACGTCACCTGGCAGGACCCGGGGCTGGCGTTCGAGGACGTCGTCTTCGACGGTATCCGGCTGTGTGCCAACAAGTGCGACTTCTGCTACGTGCACCAGATGCCCAGGGGCATGCGCAAGAGCCTCTACATCATGGACGACGACTTCCGCACGAGCTTCCTCTACGGCTCCTTCGTCACCCTGACCAACCTCTCCGAGGACGACGTCGAGCGCATCGTCGACGAGCATCTGAGCCCGCTCTACGTCTCGGTGCACAGCGCGGACACCGCCCTACGCAGCGACCTGATGAAGCCGTGGCCGCACAAGGTGCGCTCGGCGGCCACGCTCGACGTGCGCGCCATGATCGAGCGTTTGGCGAGCATCGAGCTCTACACCCAGATGGT
>CAYOXR010000507.1:0-5642 GCA_964407955.1 uncultured bacterium
ACAACGAGGCGGCGGTGGCGTGGGGCGAGAAGGCGCTCGCCACGGCGCGGCACTTCAAGGACGCCGAGCTCGAGGTGCGCGCCCACTGCCACGTGGCGGCCGGGCTGCTGCTCCAGGAAGACGAAGCGGGGGAGACGCACCTGGCGGCGGCGCGAGAACTCGCCGCCGGGGCGGGGCTGCGCCGAATGATGGCGCTGGCGGACGTGACCGCCGCCTCCATCGCGGTGGAGAGCTACCGCTTCGCCGAGGCGCGCCGCGTCCTGGCGCAGGGCCTCACCACCTGCCGCGAGCACGACCTCGACATCGACGCGCTCTACCTGCGCTCGCTGCTCGCCCTCACCGACCTGCATCAGGGCGACTGGCGGGCCGCCACGGAGGCCGCGGACGATGTCGCTCGCGGGGAGGGCGAGGCCATCAGCCGCGTCATGGCGCTGCTGACGCTCGGCCGCCTGCGCGCCCGCCGCGGCGACTCCGGCGCGCGCCAGGCACTCGACGAGGCGCTGGCGCTGGCCGAGCCTGCCGACAGCCTGCAGCGGCTGGGCCCGGTGCGCGCCGCCCGGGCCGAGGAGGCATGGCTCGCCGGCGACCCGGAGCGGGCCGCGCGCGAGGCAGAAGCGGTGTACGAGCTGGCGGTGCGGCACCGCCACGCCTGGCTCGTCGGGGAGTTGGGCAGCTGGCTGCGCCGCGGCGGGGCAGAGGTGACGCTTCCGGACTGGGCGGCCGCACCCTTCCGGCTGGAGGTCGGCGGCGACAGCGATGCTGAAGGAGCTGCGGCGGCCGCGGCGGCCTGGCGCGAGCGCGGCTGCCCGTACGAGGAGGCGCGCGCCCTGGTCGCCGCCGGCAGCGAGGCGGGGCTGAAGCGCGCGCTGAAGATCTTCGAGAGACTCGGCGCGCACCCCGACTCGGCGGCCGTCGCCCGGCAGCTCCGCGAGCTCGGTGCCAAGGCCGTCCCGCGCGGCCGGCGGCGCAAGACGCGCGCGCACCCGGCGGGCCTGACGCCGCGCCAGAGCCAGGTGCTGGCGCTGCTGGCGAAAGGGCTCACCAACCAGGAGCTGGCCGAGACGCTGCACATCTCCCCCAAGACCGCCGGCAACCACGTCTCGGCGGTGCTCGCCAAGCTGGGCGTCAGGCGCAGGGCCGAGGCGGTGGCGGTGGCGCTGGAGCGGGGGCTGGTCGACGGCGAGGACGGCCAGGGCGGCGAGGCGGTCGTAGAGCCGAAAGCTAGGGGGTAAGGCGCCAAGCTAGGGAACGCGCCCGCTGCGCGGCGCGCGTGCGCCGTCGCCCCCTGACGTGACGGAGCTCCCAGATGCGCCGCAGCCGCGGCGCGGGTGCGTCCATCCTGGAAGAGCCGCCGTATCGTGGCGCGTGCCACGTTCGTTCAACCAGGCGCGGGAGGATCTGTTCCGGGCCTACACCGGGGCGCGCTACGACGAGGCGCTCGCCATCGCGCGTGAGGTCAGAGGCGCGCATCCGAACCGCGTCGCTCTGGCCGACTTCTGGATCGCCTGCATGCAGTGCCGGCTCGGACGTCCCGAGGACGCGTTGCAGACGCTGCGCGCCTGTCTGGACGAGGGCCTGTGGCTGAACCCCGACCGGCTTCGCAAGGATCCCGACCTCGCTCCGATACGCGACCATCCGGAGCTTCCAGCCGTCATCACGGAATCCGAGCGTCGCCGCGAGCGCCAGCAGCGCAAGGTCGTGCCGGAGCTGCGGGTGCGGGCGCCCGACGACGGCGGCCACCGGGACGGGCCCCCCACGCTCCTCATGGCCCTTCACATGCACGGTGGAGACGCCGACGAGACGCTCGAGCACTGGCGCTCGGCGTGTCGCTCGGGCGTTCTAGTGGCGGCGGCGCAGGGAACGGTGTTGGCCGGGCCGCACGAGTACGCCTGGGGAGAGAACGCCCAGACGGAGATCGCCGCGCACGTCGACTCGTTGAGGCGCGAGTACCCCTTCGACCCCGAGCGCGTCGTCCTGGCCGGTGCCTCACAGGGGGCCGGGGTCGCGGTTGGCCTCGCCCTGCGGCAACGTCCTGTCCCGAGCCGCGGATTCATCTCGGTCGCCGGTGTGCCGCCCGCCGACGTTTCGGGCGCCGATCTCGCCGCGCGCGCCGACGCGGCCGCTTCGGTCGGCGTGCGCGGCGTGTTCATCACGGGCGAGGAGGACTTCGCGCGCGAGCGCATCGTCGACACCCACACGACGCTGCGCGACGACGGGCTGGCGGTGCGCCTCGAGCTCATCCCCGGGTTGGGTCACGACTATCCTGGAGACTTCGCACAGCGCCTCGAAGCGGCGCTCGAGTACGTGCTCGGGTGAACGGTGTCGGCATCGGCACGACCGCGAGGCACGGCAGCCGCTGTGCTCGGACGCCGCGCCCGCCGTGGGAAACGGATGATCGCCGACGGCCCCGACCCCGGGCGTAACGGCGCGCTGCGAGCACGTCCATGCAACGCCTGGCGGCCATGCGTGTTTCCCGCACAACGTGTTCGCCAAGGCTGATAGGTAACCTAGGTCACACATCGACGATCGCGTTGGGGGTCTGCCCCTCGCGCGGGCGAACGCTGGGGGCGGTGCGCCAAGCCCGCTTCGAGCGGGTTGCTGCCCGCCCCTCTTCCATGCCGGCCGGGTGGCACCGGGGGTATGACCTATGGCACACGAGATGGCGTCGGGTTCCATGCACGAGGGCGCTTCGGCGCCTCGAACGTCTGCAGTGCGGGTGCTGCTTGCGATCCTGCTGCTCGTCGGGTTCGCCGGGACGGCGCTGGCATGCAAGCCTACGCCGAAGACGACATGCCCGCCCGTCGTGAGTGCGCCGCCCCCGCCGGCGGGGCCCCCTGTCCAGGTGATGACGCGGATGATGCGCGACGTTCAGGAACTCGGCGTAACGACCGTCCCTCACCAGGTGGCCGCACTGCTCGCCGACCTGCAGCGTGGCATCAGCCGCTTGAAGGCGATCGAAGGCGCCAATCAGCGAGGTGGCGCAAGCGCGGTACCCTGGTGGGCTGCAGGCTCCGGCGGCAACAGCATGGGGAACGCCTTGAACGGGGCCCTCACGCGCCTCACGAGCATCCTAGAGCGAGATCAGAAGCGGATGAATCAGTGCGCCGGCAAGCACTCCTTCGTGGGGCAAGGCTGCCTCGGGACCAGCCAAACCAACGGCAGCACGAGCTCGACGCACCACACCACGTCGACGACCACGACCACGACCCATACCACTCAGACGCAGAACGACAACAACCCTTCGGAAGGCGACAACTGCGCCGAGTGCAGCGAGTGGTGGATCGCGGCGATGACGGAGTACGCCGCGGAAGCCAGATCGGAGCACGGGGACCAGGATGAGGACAACGAGAAGGAGACCACCCAGCCGCTCCCGCCGGGTATCGAGCAGCAGCGAGGGCCGCATCAGATCACGATCGGCATCCCGGGCGGGGTTCAGGTCGTCTTGCCCCTGGGCGCCGGCCTGACGCCGGAACCGCCGAACTGCAAGTTGAACTCGAGCTGCGGCGTGAACTACCTGTGTGGGCGGTACGGTCTGTGCGATGGCACGGTCACGACGTTGTTCGTCTGCCCGTTCCTGGGCAAGGCGGACCAGCCCGTGCGGTGCGCGAAGGCCGCGACGAACGCGGCGTGGGGTGGCGTGTGGAAGAAGTTCGGACCCAATCCGGGTTGCATGGATTGTCGCGGCAACGGGGGCTGGGTCGCTGGCCCCGGCGGCACCGTCATCTCGAGCGCGCCCGTACCGGCGAGCGCCAAGATCGGCGTCAAGGTTCCGCCGAAGCCCAAGTTCAATCCGGCTGCGCTCGTGACCCTGGCCGTTGGCACGACCCTGCAGCTCGACAGTGGAGGTGAGCTCCTGGTCGGCGGGGGCGGCGCCACCAGGACCTACGTGAGCGTCAGCAGCCACGGCCTCATACGCCAGTATGGCCAGGCGCAGCTGCTGATCGGGCCGGGTGAAAGCCTCTACCTCCATACCAAGAGTGGACAGATGATGGCCATCGGCAGATGGCAGGCGACAGGCATGTGAGAGCGGCGCCGTGAGGGCGGGCCAATGCGGGCAGACCTGTGAGGGCGGGTTTGTGAAGGCGGGGCTGTGAAAGTGAACCTGTGAGGGTGGACCTGTGAGGGCGAGCACGTGACACGGGCGAGCGGGCCGGGCCCGTTGATGGTCGCGCGGAGGCGTGGCTTCGGGAGAGCTCGGCGGTCGGCTTTCACCGTCTTCGTCGCGCTGCCGCTGCTGGCGCTGGCCTGGCTGGTCGCCGGGCCCGGCGTCGCCCGCGCCGGGAGCGGGTACGTGCCGGCGCAGTTCGTCGCCAAGCAGTACTCGGAGGGCCTGGGGCGCATCCCGGACGCGCCCGGCTGGCGCTCGGCGCTCGGCTTCTTCGGAAGGTCGGGATGCACGGCGCAGAGCCTGGCGAGCTTCGGCGAGGCCGTCTACACCTCGCCCGAGTTCACCGGCCTGGGCTACGGCGACGCGGCCAGGCTGCTCGCCCTCACCCGCGGCGCACTCAACCGCGAGCCCGACGCGAAGGGCTTCAAGCGCCTGATGGAGCGGTTGCACGCCGGCGCGAGCTGGGCGTCGGTCGTCGACGAGGTGTTCACCGGAGCGGCCTTCAAGTCGTTGGTGCCGCGCATCTGCTCGGGCGTGGTCGACGGCTCGCGCTCCTCGTACTACCTCGGCACGGCCGCGCCTCTGTCCATCCCCACCGGCGGGCACGGCTTTGCCGGCAACGAGCGCGCGCTGCAGGCGCGGCTCGACGCTGCGGCGGCCCGCGGCGGCACGGTGGCGCTGGCGCAGCGGGCGCTGGTGATGCTGGACACGCCGCTCACGGTTCCCGAGGGCGTCACCTTGACGACGGTGGGCGCGCCCGACCCGCGCCGCTATGCCGACATGGCGCGGCTGGTGCGCGCGCCTTCCATGGCCGCGCCCGCCTCGCTCACGGCGTTGGTGCGGTTGAAGGGGGGCGCGAAGCTCACCAGCGTGTGGGTCGACGGCGCTCGCGACGTTCCCGGCAACAAGGCTCCCCTGGAGGACGTGATCACCTACGGCGGCGGCGTCGAGGTGTCAAGTGATCGCATCTCCAACAGCCAGGGGCCCAACACCCTGTACCTGTTCGGCGGCTTCAACGGCTTCCCCTGCGCCAGCGCGAGCGTCACCGGCAACCTCATCACCGCCTACTCCAGCGACCACTACCTGAACGGCGATTGGACCGACGGCATCGCTATCAACTGCGAGGGCGCCACGGTCACCGGCAACGAGGTCATCGACGCCACCGATGTGGGGATCGTGGTGTACCGCAACACCGTGGCCTCGCCGCAGCACTCGGTGGTGCGGAACAACAGCGTCCTCTCCGCCGGCAACTCCGCCTACGGCGGGCTCGTCTTCGACCCGCTGTACGAGAGCGGGCGGGTGACGCCCAAGACGTTCGGGTTCGGTGGCGCGACGATCGAGGACAACAGGCTGTGGACCGGGCCCGACACGCACTTCGAGATCGCCATCTCCAACGGCACGCGCGCCTGGTTCGCGGGGCGCGCCTCGGTGACGGCCGACACCGGCACCGGCGGGAGCGTGGTCGGCAACACCACCGGCGCGCTGAGCGCGCGGGTGCAGACCGGGATCGCCACGGCGGGGATGCTCCACACCA
>CAYOXR010000508.1:0-1877 GCA_964407955.1 uncultured bacterium
CGCCGGATCCACTCGGCCAGCGGCACGATGGCCAGGATACCGACCACGAACACCCACACTCCGGGAAGGTGCAACCAGTACGCACTCGCCAGCGAGGCGGGCACCAGCACGAGCAGCCAGCCGAACGTCACCGCCGCCTCCGAACCGGACACGAGGGGCCGCGGCGCCCGCGGCCACGGGCCGGACCGGTCGCCACCCGCTCCGCCGTCCGCGACCGGCCGCGCCGGCGTTCGCAACGGGCCGAGCCGAACGGGCCGTCGCGAGGAGCCCGTAGCGTCATGGTCCGAATGGTACCCGCCCCGGACGCACCGGCGCCCCGGCAGGGTCGCGGCGGCCGGCTGTAAACGCCTGCCGCCGCGCCGAGCACTCTGACCGACCGGAGAGCCGCCTCAGGGCGAGGTCGCGCCTCCGAACGCGGCCGCGGGATCGAGGCGCTTCAATGGGCCCGCCGCCAGCCGCTTGAGCCACGCCTGCAGAGCCGCCCTGGGCGCCGGGCCGATCGCGCTCACCGTGAAGCGGCCCACCTGCTCGCTCGCCACGTGCGCGGAGTCGGCGGCGGGCGGCCGCGCCTGACGCCGGTACACGAGCACCACCATCGCGTCGAGCCCGTCCCAGAACGTCAGCCTCAACGCCGGCACGTGCGCGGCACCGACCTCGGTGCGCTTCAGCCCGACCGGCACGTAGCCCTGCGGCAGCGCCGCGGCGTTCAGCAGGTGCTCGAGCTTCAACGCGGCGGGCCTCGTGGGCGAGGGCAGCGCGTGTGGCGCCTGCCTCGCGCGGATGGCGCGCACCGTCGTGTAGCGGCCCTCGGCCACCACCTGGCCGGAGGAATCGGTGACGCGGTAGCCGAGCCGGACGCCGGTGAGGCCGTCGACCCAGAAGGTCCAGTCCGGGGTGAGCGGCCCCTTGCCGTGAAGCTGCAACACCTCCACGCGCCGCCCTGCAATGACGGCAGGCGTGCCGAGGCTGGCCGTGAAGGCGCGCGCCAGCAGCTCCGGCGTGACCGCCACCGGGAGGGCGAAGCCCGTGTGCGAGGCGTCCGCTCGAACGCCCGGCAGCGCGATGTGCTCGCTGGTGGCTCCCACCACCTCGAGGGTGCGCTCGGCGACCAGCATGCGCCGCACCAGTGCGATCGCAGAGCCGGGCTGGGCGGAGGTGGCCGCCTGGGGGGCGGGGACGGCGGGCTGCGGCGGCGTCTGCGCCGGCGCCGTTGCCCCGATGCCGGCCACCACCAGCCAGGCCGGCACCAGCCAGGCCCGAAGGCTGCGGGCCGTGGCGCCGGTCACGCGCTGGCGGCTCATGGCTGCCCCTGCGCGAGCGCATCGAGCGCCAGGCTGTACTGCTCGGCGACGGCGCCCTCGTGAACGGTGCGTCCGGACGCCCCCGGTCTGCCCGGCAAGGCGAGCACCAGCACCGCCGCCAGCGCGACGGCCGAGGCCGCCAGCGGCAACCATACCCGCGGTCGCGCCATGGACCGGGGAAGCGTGCGGGCGGTGCCCCCCGGGCGGACTAGCCGCCCGTCCAGCGCGGCGTGGATGCTCCGCGCGACCTGGCGGTCGCGGTCGTCCACCGCCAGGTGGCCCGACAAACGGCGCATGCTCTCGAGCGCGGCGCGCAGCGTGGCGTCGTCGGCGAGCTCGCGCTCGAGCGCGGCGGCCTCGGCAGACCCCAGCTCGCCGTCGAGATAGGCGCTGAGCCGATCCAGCGCGTCACGGCCGGGGGCCGGCGTCACGGCTGCACCCCGCGGCGCTCGAGCTCGTCACGCAACAGCCTGCGGGCACGGGCGATGCGGCTTCGCACGGTACCCAGCGGGACGCCCACGACGCCCGCGATCTCGTCGTAGCTGAGCTCGCCGAACTCGCGGAGCGCCAGCGCCT
>CAYOXR010000509.1:0-3472 GCA_964407955.1 uncultured bacterium
TCAGCAATCCGCCGGAATTCGTGCGCGATCTGCTAAGCCCGGAAAGCCTGGCCAAGACCGGCTATTTCGATCCGGAGGCGGTGGCGCGGGATTGCGCGCTGCTGGCCAAGGGCGAGGAGAAGCTGCCGACCTTCGCCAGCCTCGGGCTTGGCGGCGTGGTCGCCACCCAGCTCTGGCATCACCTCTATATCGGCGGTGGCTTGTGCGCCCTGCCGGAGGCGAAGCCGACCGTGCCGACGGTAGCGCCGGATGCGGCGCTATCTGCGAATCCGGACACCGAGCAGGTCGTCGCCGCGGCGGAGTAGTCCGGCAGAGCGGTAAGCGTCGGGGGCTCGCTCAGGAGCCCCGCAGCTTGGCCAGGGTGCGCAGGCGCAGTGCGTTGAGCTTGATGAAGCCCTGCGCGTCGACCTGGTCGTAAGCGCCGGCATCGTCCTCGAAGGTGACGAGCTGGTCGGCGTAGAGCGAGTTCGGGCTCACGCGGCCGGTGACGATGACATTGCCCTTATAGAGCTTCAGCCGCACCTCGCCGTCGACATGTTCCTGGCTCTTGTCGATCAGGGCCTGCAGCATCTCGCGCTCGGGCGAGAACCAGAAGCCGTAATAGATCAGCTCGGCATAGCGCGGCATGAGCTGGTCTTTCAGATGGGCTGCCTCGCGGTCGATCGTCAGCGACTCGATGGCGCGATGGGCGGCGAGCAGAATGGTGCCGCCCGGCGTCTCGTAGATGCCTCTGGATTTCATGCCGACATAGCGGTTCTCCACCAGGTCGACGCGGCCGACGCCGTGACGGCCGGCGAGCTCGTTGGCGCGCTCGAGAAGCGCCGCGGCCGCGAGGCGTTCACCATCGATGGCGACCGGCGTGCCGCTCTCGAAGGCGACCGTGACGGTCTGGGACGTGTCGGGGGCATCCTCGGGGTCGGCGGTGCGGCGCCACATGCCGGCCGGCGGCTCGGTCCAGGGGTCCTCCAGCACGCCGCCCTCGTAGCTGATGTGGTAGGCGTTGGCGTCCATGGAGTACGGCTTCTCCTTGGTCACGGGCACATCGATGCCGTGCCGGCGGGCGTAGGCGATGCAGTCCTCGCGCCCCTTGAGGTCCCACACCCGCCACGGGGCGATCACCTTGATGTCGGGCTTGAGCGCGTAGGCTGACAGCTCGAAGCGCACCTGGTCGTTGCCCTTGCCGGTGGCGCCGTGCGCGATGGCGTCCGCCCCCTCGGCTTCGGCGATCTCGACCATCTTGCGGGCGATGAGCGGGCGCGCGAAGGACGTGCCGAGCAGATAGCTGCCCTCGTAGACGCCGGCGGCTCTCAGCACCGGGAACACGAAATCACGCACGAACTCCTCGCGCAGGTCGACCGCGTAGGCCGCGGAGGCGCCCGTCTTGAGCGCCTTGACGCGCGCCTGCTCGACCTCTTCGCCCTGCCCCACGTCGGCCGTGAAGGCGACGACCTCGGCCCCGTAGGTCTGGCGGATCCAGTGCAGGATCACCGAGGTGTCGAGCCCGCCGGAGTAGGCGAGGACCACCTTGCTTATGGCGCCGTTGCTCGTTTGCATGCCTGCCTCCTACAGAGCACGACCCGAACGCGGCCCCCTGGCCGCCACAGACATCCGACCGCTCCGTGGAGCGGTTCAGCGTCGGGCGCGGGGGTTGGTTCGGGTCGTCCGCATCGGTATCAATCGCGACGGCGCAGCATTATGCAACGCCGCCGATAACGATGCAACTCTATCATCGCGAGAGACGCCGGTCAAGGCGACTCGCCGCCCTCCGAACGACCGCCCTCGGAGGCGGTCCGTTGGCTCCGGACAGCCGTGGTCCCGGGCGCGGTCGGGTCAACGGAGGGGCTCACGGGCCGCGAGCTCGGCTGCCGCCTCAGCCCCGGCACCGCCGACAGGAGGGCCGACACGAGCACGAGCGCCGCGCCGGCCAGGCCGCGGGCCCCGAAGCGTTCGCCGAACAGGGCGGCGGCCAGCACCGTCGCCACCACCGGCTCCACGGTGGCGACGAGCACCGCGCGCGACGCCTCGACCCGGCGCAGGCCGGTGTAGTAGGCGAGGTAGGCAAGGTAGGTGCTCACCAGCGCCAGCGCCATCAGCAGCAGCCAGGCGTGCGCCGACTTGGCGTGGAAGTGCACCGCCGGCAGCAACCCCAGCGCGCCGATCGGCAGCACGATGGCGTAGACGGTGACCGGCGCGTAGCGCCTGAGCACCCACTTGCCGAAGATGTAGTAGCTGGCGTACGAGATGCCCGCCGCCAGCCCCCAGCCCACCGAGCGCGCGTTGGCGTGGATGCCCTGCCCCCCGCCGCCCGCCACCAGGATCACGCCCAGCGTCGCCAGGGCCACCAGCGCGATCTTGGTCGGGGTGAGGCGCTCCTTGAGCAGCAGCGCCGCCAACACCGCCACGAACGCCGGCGCGCTGTACATCAGGATCCAGGCCAGGCTCACCCCGCCGGCCGCGATGGAGAGGTTGAGCGACGCGTAGAACAGCGTCACGCCGACCAGCGCGAACAGCACGAAGGCTGCCAGGTCCGAGGCGCGCTGAAGGCGCAGCCGGCCGCGCACTGCGGCGTGCGCGACGAACAGGCTGCCGGCCAGCGTCGCCCGCCAGAACGAGATCTCGAGGGGTCCGACGCCCGTCCCAAGGACGCCTTCGGCGAACACGCCGAGCACACCCCACAGCACCGCAGCGACGAAGACCAGCAGGTACCCGGCCGCCGCGCCGCCGCCCTCCGTTGCGCCCACGGCCGGCGGCTCGGCGCTCAGGCCCTCACTCCGGCCAGTCCTCCGGTTGCATGCCAACGTCCAAGCCGTAGGCGCGCGCGGTTTCCGGGTGCGAGCGCTTCAGGGCGGTCATGCGCCGGCGGTAGGAGGCGAGCTCAACGAAGAACGACACGAAGTTCAGCACGTAGATGAGACTCAGCACCACGTAGTCGGCCGTCAGCGAGATGCCGGCCGGCTCGCCCAGCGCCAGGAAGTGGAGCACCAGGTCGAGGCCGAAGATCGCCCACGGCACCAGCAGCAACACGCCCCAGAGCTCGTCGCTGAGACCGCTGCCGGGGATGAGCAGCGCCAGCAGGTGGTACACCCCCGTGCGCGGCGCGTTGCGCGCCAGGCCGGGCCGGGGCACCACCAGAGCGATGACGGTGACCGCCGCCCACGCCAGGAACAGCACCACCAGCACATCCCACAGCCAGTTGGGGATGGCCAGCGGGTTGAAGGCGGTGAGCCCCGCCCAGGGGTTGGTGTAGGCCTCGGCCAGGGACTGCTGGAAGGCGCCCGCCACCGCCGAGCGCAACAGCGTGTCGTTGGGGACGGCGAGCAGCGGCGTGTCCGCGGCATAGGCGGCGTGGAGTCGCGACGGGTCGGTGGTGCGGCCCAGGTTGTACAGAGCGGCGGGAAGCTTCGGGCCGACCTCGTTCGCCTTCTGATACAGAGCGTCGTCCTTGCGGAGCGCCCCCAGGTTGTTCAGCGCC
>CAYOXR010000510.1:0-5431 GCA_964407955.1 uncultured bacterium
CATCCGGGCCGACCCCGAGGCCGCGGCGATGGTGTTCGACTCGGGCGCGCACATCGTCATGGCGGGGCTCGACCTGACGCACCAGTTCACCGTCGACGCCTCGCGGCGCGCCGCCATGGCGGCGCTCGGCACGGCGCCGGCGCGCTTCGCAGCCGAGCTCATGCTCGCCTACACAGAGGCCTATGCGCGCCTGCTCGGCCTCGACGCCGGCGCCCCGCTACACGATCCGTGCGCCGTGCTGGCCGTGACGCGGCCGGAGCTCTTCGCCAGCGAGCCGCGCCACGTCGCCGTCGAGCTGTGCGGCAGCCATACGCGCGGCATGACGGTCGTCGATCGTCGCGCCGGCGCGCCCGCCGCGCCAGCCAACGTCACGCTGCTCACGCACATCGATCACGAGCAGGCGTTTGCCGAGCTTCTGGGCGCGCTTGGCGCGTACGCGTGAGGCCGGCGGGCCGCCGGCCTGCCTGGCTGTGGCCCGGGCGTGCCGCGCGCGCGTCCGACCGCGACCGCGCCGGCGCCGGCGCGCCCGCGGCGCCGCTTGGGTAGAGTGGCGGCAATGAGCGGAGCGCGGA
Source organism: uncultured bacterium (assembly GCA_964407955.1). GTDB lineage: Bacteria > Deinococcota > Deinococci > Deinococcales > Trueperaceae > JASBRS01. Next base: position 573 of record CAYOXR010000510.1, read on the forward strand.
GCGCACCATGATCCAGTTCCACCACGTCACCAAGACGTATCCTCGGACGCACACGCACGCCCTCAGGGACGTGGACTTCCAGATTCGCAAGGGGGAGTTCGCGTACATCACGGGCCACTCGGGTGCGGGCAAGTCCACGCTGCTGGCGCTGCTGCTGCGGCGCATCGCGCCGACAGAGGGACAGGTGTACGTGAACGGCCAGGACGTGACGCGCTTGCGCGAGAGCCGGCTGCCGTCGCTCCGCCGCCACATCGGCATGGTCTTCCAGGATCACCGGCTGCTGACGCACCTGTCCGCGCTCGAGAACCTCCAGTTCGCGCTGCGCGCCACCGGCCAGCGCGGCAACATGGAGCAGCGCTCCCTGCTCGCGCTCAGGCAGGTGGGCCTGGCGCACAAGCGCAAGGCCTACCCGATCGAGCTCAGCCTCGGCGAGCAGCAACGCGTGGCCATCGCCCGCGCCATGGTCACGAGCCCGGCCCTGCTGCTGGCCGACGAGCCCACCGGCAACCTCGACCCGGACACGGCCATGGAGATCCTCGAGCTGCTCAACGACGTCAACATCAAGGGAACCACGGTCGTCGTCGCCACCCACTCCCGCGACCTGGTCGACCGCTTCAAGCGGCGCACGCTGGTGCTGCGAAACGGCGAGCTCGTGCGCGACGACGATCGTGGCGGCTACTCACTCTGAGGCGAACGCAGCCGGCTGGCGCCTGCGGGAGCTCGGGGCCGCAGACGACGACGCGGCGTGGGCGCTGCGCCGGCGCGCCCTGGGCGAGAGCCCGACCGCCTTCGGCTCGCATCTCGACGAGCTGCCGTCGCTGCCCGCGTACCGGGCGCTGCTCGAGGAGCGGCGCAGGACCCAGGCGCAGCGCGTGGTGGGCGCCTTCATGCCCGACGCGACGGGTGAGGCGCTGGTCGGCGTGGTGACCGTGGTGCGCGCGTCGCGCCTGAAGAGCCGCCACCGTGCGGACCTGTACGGGCTGTACGTGGCGCCCGAGGCCAGGCGCGTCGGTGTCGGGCGGGCCCTGGTGGCGGCCGCCGTTCGGGCGGCGAGCGAGCTCGGCGCCGAACGCTTCGAGCTCACCGTCACCGCCGACAACGACGGCGCACGACGCCTCTACGACGAGGCGGGCTTCCGGACCTGGGGGGTCCAGCCGAGCGCCATCCGCGTGGACGGGCGTTACCTCGACGAGGCCCACATGGCGCTGGCGCTCCCGCGGGCCGGGAAACCCAACGGCGAATACGGCCCTCAGAGCGTGGTGACCGAGTAGTCCAGACGCTCGTCGGACAGGATCATCTCCAGGAACTGGAGCTGTCCGAGGGCGTCGATCATGGCGAAGCCGTGATCCTTGTCGATGTAGATGCCGTCCTTCATGACGGTGTGGCCGTAGACGCCGAAGCGGTGCCCGGCCTGCTGCACCAGCTCCGGCTTGTTGAACCACCACGTCTTGGTGTCGCCGTCGTGATAGAAGAAATCATCGAAGTACTGCATGCCGGGCAGCGGGCCGGCATGCGCGAAGTGCACGCCGTAGAAGACGCGCTCGCGCGCGAAGCCGCGAAACCACTCCGCCACGTCGTCCGGCAGCGCGACGCCGCCGCGCTCGGGGTTGAACTCGTCGTGGCGGAGGCCGCCACGGGTGGTGAGCTCGTAGTTGTGGTCCAGCGCCACCTCGTCGTGGTTGCCGAGGATGACGGTGACGTTCCCCTCGGCCTGGTCCACGAAGCGTTTGAAACGGTAGAGCTCGCGGATCTGCGCCTTGGCCGCCCGCCTCAGGTGATCGGGATCCGCCGGATCGTAAGGCTCGACGCCGACGGCATTGGCATACGCGCGCTCGTCCTTGTAGTGGACCAGGTCGCCCACGCACACGACCTGGTAGCGACCTTCGATGACGGCGGGGGTGGGCTCGTAGGCGGGGGTGCACGCCGCCGACGCCTTCAGCACGCGCCACAGCTCGGGCCACTGGCCATGGACGTCGCCGACGGCGATGACCTTGATCATGACGCCTCTCCGAGACGGCGCGGCCACGGCTCAGCCGGCGAGCCGGCCCGCCGCCGCGGGCAACCGGTCACGAGAGTGCGCCCTTCTCGAGCAAGAGCGCACGCAGCTTGCGGTAGAGCTCACGCGCTTCCTCCGCGGTGTAACCGTAGCCACCGTGTTCCACCACCAGGGCCGCGGCCCGCTGTCCGAGCCCCTCGCCGCGCAACCGCTCCACCAGGCGGTCGATGGCCTGGCGGCCCTCGCTTCGTTCGTCGCTCGCAGCGGCGCCGACGGCGGGCGCCCCGACCGGCGCGACCGGCTGGGCCGTGTTCCCGCTCTGCGAAGCAGCGCCGCCGCCGGGCGCGCGACCCACCTCGGGCAGCTCCAGGGGAAGGCCGCTATCGACATCGAACTCGACGCAGACAGCCTCCACGGCGGGGGCCGTCATCCCCAGCAGCGCAGCGGCCCGCGCGAAGGCCCAGCCGCACACGCGCGGCATGTCGATAACCCCCCCGAAGGACGTCGCCGCCGCGCTCTTGCGCACACCCAGCAGCTCGAGCTCGCACACCACGGCATCCGCTCCCAGCGGAAGAAGACGCCGTGACCATCCTCCGACGCCCACCGCCTCGTCGAGACGATCCACCAGCGCTCGCTCGGCCACCACCGGCTCGAGCCGGGCGGTTCCATCCTCTCGATCGAGCTGGGCGACGCACCAGGCAAGGGCCGGGGCTGGAAACGGTGCAGAAAGTCGAGCCCATTCGTCGCGCCGCATCGGCCCACTATACCAGGGGTCGCGGCACGGCCCGCATGAGGTTTTCCTCGTGCGGAAGGGCCCCGCCGCGCATCGTGGTGTCCCGGCCCGGCGCGCTCGTGCCGGGCCCGGTGCTGTAAGCTGGAGCCATGCTTACGTGCCTTGCTCGACGGGCATCCGCCGCGCGGACGCGGACCTGGGGGGCAGCGGCCGCCGCGCCAGCGCGACGCTGCGGCACCTGGCTCGCCCGCGCCGTCCGCGCCCCGGGCCCCACTCCGCCCGCCGACGCCCCGCGCCGGCGGCCCGGGCGCAGGCCGGCCGCCGCCGTCGCGGGCTTGCTCCTCTCCACGCTCCTGTGGAGCGGCCTGGCGGCGCTGCCTCAGCTCGCGCTCGCCCAGACCAGCCCCAGCGTCGCACTCAACACCAACCTGATGCGCGCAGGCGACAGCGTCGGGCTCGACGCCAGCAACCTGAAGGCGTCGACCGCCTACACCGTGACGCTGACTGCCCCTGACGGCACGAACCAGCATTCGACCGTGCACACCGACGCCTCCGGAAAGCTGCACTTCACCCACCCGCTCGACCAGGTCGGCAGCTGGACGGTGCGCCTGAGCGGACCGGGCATCGACGCCCCGCTCATGGTTCAAGTGACGCCGGCCCAGGGCAGTCCGCAGAGCACGCCGGGCGGAGGCGCCGGCGCCGCGCCCGGCGCGGGCGCTCCGGGCGGCGGCACGCCGGCTCAACCGCCGGGCGGCAACGGCCAGTCGACCGCCCCGTCGCAGTCCGCTGCGCCCCTGCAGCTCGCCATCGAGCAAGGCGATCTGGTGGCCACGCGCGACGCTCAGGTGCAGTGGCGGCTCGACTTCCCGGCCGACAGCGGCCAGACCGCCGGCGCCCTGTTGCAGGGCGGCCACGCCTACGTCGGCCACGGCAACAGTCTGCTGGTGCTCGACCCCGGGAACGGCCACGTCACGGCACGCTACGCCCTCCCCGCCCAGGTCGTGAACGTCGCCGCGCAAGGGGCCGGCGTGCGCGTCACCGTGCAGTACCAGGAGGGCGCCCAGCAGAGTCTCGACGTCACCGACGCGGGCGTGACCGGCGCGGTGCGCTTCGACGCCAACCCCGCCATGTTCGCCTGGTTGCGCAACGAGGCAAAGGTGAGCGATCCCGCGGCCCGCCTGGCCCAGGATCCCACCAACCCCTGGCTCTACGTGGCGGCCGCTCGGCAGGCGGCCGATGCGCAAACGGCGAGCGCCGACTACGCTCAGGCGCTCGCGCATGCCACCACCTTCTACGATCGCGCCCAGCTGGCGCGCGTGCTCTACACCGCCGACGAGCCGGACCTCGCGAAGCAGGCCATCGACGGCGCGCTCAAGGACTACGTGCAGCGGGGCTATGCCGCCGAGCTGCTCACCGACCCGACGCTGCGCGAGGCGTACGGCTTCCCGCAGGGCGCGCTCGAGCAGGCCGTGTCCAACGGGAACTTGCAGGCGGCGGCGTTCTGGGCGCCGTGGGCCTATCGCATGAGCACGCCTGCGGTGCCGTCGACGCAGGCCGCGCTGCTGGCCTACAGCCGTGCCCTGCGGCAGGCGGGTCAGAAGAACGAGGCCGATTTGTGGCGCTCCCGCGCCCACGAGGGCGGCGGCTTCCACCTCGACCGGGCGCTCAGGCGCGCCGCGCTGGCGCTGGGCCGGGCCGGCTGGTACAGCGTGGTGGCGCTGCTGGTGGCCATGCTCTTCCTCCACCTGACGCTGATCGCCAAGTACTGGCGCCCGCAGTCACTGGCGCTCAAGCAGCGCCGCGAGTCGGGTCGCACCACCGGCCGCGTGCCCCGGCTGTTCGCCATGCGCTACTACAGCATCACTGAGAAGTTCGTGCTGGTCGTGATGTTCGCGGCCGTGCTGGCGCTCGCCAGCCTGTCGGCCTGGGCCAGGCGCGGCGACCAGCTACCGGCCGCCTGGCACTCGGGCACGCTCGCGAGCGTGCCGGCGCGCGACGCCATGTCGGGCACGCTGGCAAGCAGCGCGGTCGCCGACTACGTGCGCGGCTACGCCGATCAGGTGGCCGGCGACGAGCAGGCCGCCGACCAGGCCTACACCGCGGCCGGCGACTTCGGCCCGGCGCTGAACA
>CAYOXR010000511.1:0-17552 GCA_964407955.1 uncultured bacterium
CGTGAACGCCATCGCCGGCGTGGTGAACGAGCGCGGCAACGTGATGGGCATGATGCCTCACCCGGAGCGGGCGGTCGAGGGCCTGGTCGGCTCCACCGACGGCGCACTCCTGCTCCAAGGCGTGCTCGACAGCCTGGCGGAGGGCCGGACCACTGCATGAATGCGCTCGGCGCCTCGTCCGCGACAAGCTACGGGCATGGATGCTTCCGGGGGACGGTGGGGCGATGAGCATCCGCGAGCGGGCCACCAGCTTCGGCCTCAGCGACGAGGAGTTCGAGCTCGTCGCCGGGAGCCTCGGGCGTGAGCCCAACGCCCTGGAGGCGGGCGTGTTCGGCGCGCTGTGGAGCGAGCACTGCGGCTACAAGAACTCCAAGCCGCTGCTGAGGCGCCTTCCCACGTCGGGCCCGCAGGTCCTCCAGGGGCCGGGCGAGAATGCCGGCGTGGTGGACATCGGTGACGGCTGGGCGGTGGCGTTCAAGATGGAGAGCCACAACCACCCCAGCGCGGTGGAGCCGGTCCAGGGCGCCGCCACCGGCGTCGGTGGCATCCTGCGCGACATCTTCGCGATGGGCGCCAGGCCGGTGGCCGTGCTCGACTCGCTGCGCTTCGGCGACCCGGCGGAGGCCCGCAACCGCTACCTGCTCGCCGGCGTGGTCGAGGGCATCTCCTTGTACGGCAACGCCGTCGGCGTGCCCACCGTGGGCGGTGAGATCGGCTTCGACCCCTGCTACCAGGAGAACCCGCTGGTGAACGTGATGGCGCTGGGGTACTTGAGACACGACGAGCTCCAGCGCGGCACCGTGGGCGCGGTCGGCAACAGCGTCGTCTACGTCGGCTCCAAGACCGGACGTGACGGGTTGGGCGGCGCGGTCTTCGCGTCGGCGGACCTGAGCGAGGCGTCGGATGCCGATCGGCCGGCGGTGCAGGTCGGCGACCCGTTCATGGAGAAGCTGCTCCTCGAGGCCTGCCTGGAGGCGTACGCTCGCGGGCTCGTGGTGGGCGTGCAGGACATGGGTGCGGCCGGTCTGAGCAGCAGCGTGGCGGAGATGGCGCATCGGGCCGGCCTCGGCGTCGACCTCTACCTCGACCGGGTGCCTCGCCGCGAGCAGGGAATGAGCGCGCTAGAGGTGATGCTCTCGGAGTCGCAGGAGCGGATGCTGCTCACCGCCACCCCCGGACGCGAGGCAGAGCTGCTGGCGCTGCTCGAGCACTGGGAGCTGGACGCCCTCGAGGTGGGCACCGTGCGCGACCACGGCCGCCTCAGGTTGTTCGAAGGCCGGAAGCTGGTGGGCGACCTCCCGGTGAAGGCGCTCAACGAGCCGCCGACCTACACCCGCGAAGGCATCGAGGACGCGGAGGTCCGGGCCCTACGGCACGCCGATGTCGATGTCCCGGAGACGTCGGATCCAGCCGGCGCGCTGATGCGCTTGCTGGAGAGCCCGAGCATCGCCAGCAAGGAGTCCGTCTTCCGCCGCTACGATCACCAGGTCATGACCAACACGGTGGTGCTGCCGGGCCAGGCGGATGCCGCGGTGCTGCGCGTCAAGGGGAGCCCGCGCGGCGTTGCCGCCACGGTCGACTGCAACGCCCGCTACGTGCACCTCGATCCCCGGCTGGGTGCGGCGCATGCCGTGGCCGAGGCCGCCCGCAACCTCACCTGCGTCGGTGCCACCCCCCTGGGCGTCACCGACAACCTGAACTTCGGCAACCCCTACCTTCTCGAGGTCTACTACCAGCTCGAGCAGGCCGTGGCCGGCATCGCCGAGGCCTGCGAAGCGCTCGGCACGCCCGTAACCGGCGGCAACGTCAGCCTCTACAACCAGTACCGGGATGGCAGCGGCTACCGCGCCATCCACCCCACGCCGACCGTAGGCATGGTGGGGGTGCTTCCCGACGTGGCGCGGCACGCCACGCTGGCGCTCAAGCGCGACGGAGACGTGCTGCTGCTCGTTGGCGAGGCCGCCGGAAGCCTCGGCGCGAGCGAGATGCTGGCACGGCTGCACGGCCTGGAGGCCGGCGCGCCGCCGCCGCTGGACCTGGCCGTCGAGGCGGCGGTGCAGCGGGTGGTGCGCTCGCTCATCCAGGAGGGCGTGTGCGACACCGCGCACGACGTCTCCGACGGAGGGCTCGCGGTTGCGCTGGCGGAGATGGCGATCGCAGGCGAGCGCGGGCTGGACGCCACGCTTCCCTCCGAGGCCGGCGTGCGCGACGACGCCCTGCTGTTCGGCGAGGCGCCGGCGCGCATCCTGATCGCTCTTCGCGGCGAGAGCGAGGCGGAGCATGCCCTCGAGCGATGCCGCGCCGCCGGCGTGAGCTGCCGGCGCCTCGGGGTCGGCGGCGGCGACGCGGTGCGCGTTCGGACGGCGCGCGGCGCCTTCTCGATGCCCGTGGTGAGCCTTCGGGCGGCCTACCACCGCCCGCTCTCGGAAGCGCTAGGCTGAGGGCAATGGACACGGCAGCCTGGGACATCCTCGGCGAGGACACGTTGCACGAGGAGTGCGGGGTCGTGGCGGTCCACCTGCCGAGGTCCGCCGACGTGGCGTCGCTGCTCCACCTCGGGCTGTTCGCGCTTCAGCACCGGGGTCAGGAGTCGTGCGGCATCTGCGTGGCGTCGGACGAGGACATCCGCATCGAGAAGGACATGGGCCTGGTGAGCGCCGTGTTCACCGAGGAGCGGCTGGGGGCCCTGCGCTTCCCCGGCGCGCGCACGGGCATCGCCCACACGCGCTACTCCACCACCGGCTCCAGCCTTCGCTTCAACGCCCAGCCGATCACCGTGCGCTCCAACAAGGGTCTGCTGGCGCTCGCCCACAACGGCAACTTCACCAACGCCAAGAGCATGCGCTCGCGCATGCTCGACGAGGGGGCGGTGTTCCAGACCACCAACGATAGCGAGGTGATGATCAACCTCATCGCGCGCTACAGCCACCTGAGCCTTCGCGATGCCACGGCCCGGGTCATGGGCGAGCTGGAAGGCGGGTTCTCGGTGGTGCTGATGGACCGGCACCGCATCCTTGGCTTGCGCGACGCCCATGGCGTGCGCCCGCTGGTCATCGGCGAGGTGGATGGAGGCTACGTCTTCGCCTCCGAGCCATCGGCGCTTCACGTGATGGACGCCACCTTCGTGCGCGACGTGCGTCCGGGTGAGCTGGTGGTGGCGGACGACGAGGGGCTCCACAGCTATCAGGTGCTGTCTCCCGAGGCCACGCCGTGTGCCTTCGAGTGGATCTACTTCGCCCGGGGCGACTCGGTGCTGGACGGGGTGGAGGTGCACGCGGCACGCGTGCGCATGGGCGAGGTGCTTGCCGACGAGGCGCCCGTGCCGGCCGACATCGTGGTGGGCGTGCCGGACTCGGGGCTGGCGGCCGCCATCGGTTACGCGCGCGCGTCGCGCATCCCCTTCGACATGGGCCTGTACAAGTCGCCGTACGCCGGCCGGACCTTCATCAACCCCACGCAACGCCTGCGGGACCAGAAGGTGAGGCTCAAGCTGGCGCCGATCCCTGCGGTGCAGGGCAAACGCGTGGTGCTGGTGGACGACTCCATCGTTCGGGGCACCACCTCCGGGCGGATCGTGCAGCTGCTTCGCGACTCCGGCGCCACCGCAGTGCACTTCCGCGTGTCCAGCCCGCCCATCCGCTTCCCCTGCTACTACGGCATCGACACCGCGGCGCGCAAGGAGCTGGCAGCAGCGACGATGAGCGTGGAGGAGATCCGCCAGCGCATCGGTGCCGACACCCTGCACTTCCTCTCCGAGAAGGGCCTGGCCCGCGCCATCGCCCTCCAGCGCACGTGCCTGGCCTGCTTCAACGGCGTCTACGTCGCCGGCCACCCGGGCGAGGAGGCGGAGAAGGACGGCCTGGCGCGCGGCGACGAGCACCTGGAAGTCACGCCGTCCTGAGGTCCGGGGCCGGGCCAGGGTCTAGTTCGCGCGGGTCCGATCCGTCAACGCCAGCCACGCGAACCTGAACAGACTGGGGATGCGGTGCCAGCGGCCGGGATCGAGGCCGACGCGGAGCAGCCACTCCACGCCGAGCCGGCTGCTCCACGCCGGCATCCGCCTCACCCTGCCGGCGAGCACGTCGAGCGAACCTCCGACGCCGATGGCGACCAGCGGTCCGAGCGCGGCGCGGTTCTCGAACAGGAAGCGCTCCTGACCCGGGCCGAGGCCGGCGAGGAGGAGCTGGGCGCCGCTGCCCGCCACCTCGGCGCACACCGCGGGGACCTCGGCGGGTCGCGCGAAGTAGCCGTGCCGGAACCCCGCCACGTGACAGCCGTAGCGGTCCGACGCTGTCCTGGCCGCGGCTTCCGCCACACCGGGACGACCTCCCAGGAAGAACACGCTCACGTCCGCTCCGCCCCGGCGGAGCGTCTCGGCCACCAGGTCGACTCCCGGCACCCTGGCCGGCAGCGGCGTTCCGCGCAGGCGCGCGGCGAGGGCGATGCCCACGCCATCGGCGACGCTCAGGTCGGCCGCCTGCAGGGCCCAGCGCAACGCCGGGTCGGCGCGCGCTCCCACCACGATCTCCGGGTTGAGGGTCACCACCAGGCGATAGCCGCCCGCGCGTGCGGCATCGAGCACCCAAGCGGCCGCCTCCGGCAGGGTGACGGCGTCTACGGGCAGGTCGAGCAGCCAGCGACGCGCGCCGGCGTGCCCGGCCATCAGCTCGGTCGGGAGGCGGGAGCGAACAGGTACAGCGGCGCGCTGCCGGCGCCGGCTTGCTGGCCCACTAGCTGGGGCACGACGACGCTGGCGGACACCTGGGCGGCGAACGCCAGGTCGCGCTCCAGGCCCACCCGACGCAGCGCGTGGCCCGCGACCGACTGCCAGAGCGCCTCCATCGGGTCGGGGAAGGCCCGCAGCAGGCTCATGGCGAAGCGCGTCGCGCCGCTTCGCACCGCGCTCGGCAGCCTCTCGCCGAGGATGGCGGCAACCAGGCCGGCGCCAAGCGTGTCATCGAGGTCGGGCTCGCCTTCGAAGCCGCACGCCGCCAGCGCGATCGTCTCCTGCGCTTGCCGCGAGGCCGCCTCGGCGGCGGCCGCGGCGTTGTAGAGCGAGCCGAGCAGCACGCGCCTCGCGCCCGCCACGCGCGCCAACCAGCGGGGGGCGTTCTCGGACACCACCACCGCACGCTTGCCGGTGAAGTCGATGGCCGCGAGCTCGGCAGGCGAGTTGCCGTAGTTGAAGCCCTCCGGCGGCACCCCCTGGCGCTCCCCCAACAGCAGCCAGCCTTCTCGAGCGGCGCCGCGCGCGCTGCGCAGGCTGGGGGTCAGCGCCAGCGTGTCGATGCCACGCTCGAAGAGCAGCGGGGCCACGGTGGCGGCGCGCAGCACGTCGACGAGGACGACGACGTCCTGGTAGCTCTCGGCCGGGGTCAGATCGGTATGGATGCGCATACGTAGCAGGCGTTGTCGCAGCCGCACGCCGCGGCGGGATGCGCCGCGCAGGGCGCACGAACGGGATTCTACCACGCGGCCGGACGGGCTCCGGGCCCGGGGCGTGCGCGCTGCGCGACGCGGGGGGCCGGAGGCGGGGAGTAAGCTGGCGCGTGCCCAGCGACCAGTCGCCGCCGTCACCCACGAGCTTCCTGGATCGTTACCGCGCAGGACAGTTCACCGCTTTCTTCGACCTTCCCGCCGGTGACGTGGAGGCGGCCCTGGCGGTGCCGCGGGCCGTCGACCGCCGGACTCTGGCGGCTGCCATGCGCCGGAACGCCCGTCGGCTGGGGGCGCCGGACGCCGTGTTCCGCAGCCTCGACCGGCTCGAGCACCCGGCCTCGCGGGTGGTGGTGACCGGCCAGCAGACCGGTCTCCTGCTCGGCCCCGCCTACACGCTTTCCAAGGCCGTCACAGCGGTGCGCCTGGCGCAGCGGCTGGACCGCGAGGAGCGGCCGGTGGTGCCGGTGTTCTGGCTCGCCAGCCAGGATCACGACACCGCCGAGGTCGATCACGCGGTGCTGCTCGATGGCGATGAGCGCCTGCACAGCGTGAGCGTGGCGCTACCGCCCGAGGTGGCGGCGGGCCGCGCCCCGGTGACCTCCGCCATGCTCGACGCCGTGGCGCAAGGGCTGCGTGCGTTGAGCCCCGAGCCGCCCTTCAGGGAGGATGTCCTGCGCCTGGTCCGGGATACCGGCGAAGACGCGGAGAGCTTCGCCGACTGGTTCGCGGCGCTGCTCTACCGCCTGCTCGGGGACGCCGGACTGGCGCTGTTCGATCCCATGCAGGCCGATGCCGCGGTGCTCCTGCGGCCCGTGCTGGAGCGGGAGCTCGAGGCACCCGATGCCACCGTCGCGGAGGTCAACGCCGCGGGCAGGCGGCTCAAGCGCATGGGCTTCACGCCGCAGCTGGGACGCGGTGCGGAGGCGACGAACCTGTTCCTGGAGACCGTCGGCGAGCGCCCGCCGCGGCGGGTGCTGTTGAGGCACGAGGGCAGGAACTTCCGCCTGGAGGGGCGGGCGCTGTCCACGGCCGAGGTGCGTGCCAGGCTGGACGACGATCCGGCCGCCCTGACCCCCGCGGCCGGCCTCCGGCCGGTGGTGCAGGACGCCGTCCTGCCGACCGCCGTGGTGGTCCTCGGGCCGGGCGAGCTGCGTTACTTCGCGCAGCTTCGCGGAGTCTACGAACAGCACCGCGTGCCGATGCCGCTGGTGTGGCCGCGAGCCACCGCGACGGTGCTCGAGCCGCCCGCCGCGCGCCTGCTGGACAAGTACGGTCTCGACGTGGGCGCGTTCCAGGCCGACCCGGAGGGCTGCCTGGAACGGGTGGTGCTGGAGCGGAGCGGTCACGGCGAGCGTTTCCGCGCGGCCGCCGACGAGCTGGAGACGCTGATGGCGCGGCTGCTCCGCGAGGTGGCGGACATCGACGTCACCTTGCAGGGCACGGTCGAGCGGGGGCACGGCTATCTGGACGTCACGCTGGCGCGCTTGCGCGGCAAGACCGCTCTGGCGCTAGCGCGCCAAGACGACATCACCCGGCGGCAGTTCGCTCGACTGCGCAGCCATCTGTTGCCGCTGGGGCAGCCCGCCGAGCGCGTGCTGAGCCCGTTCAGCCACGTGCTGAAGTTCGGTCTCGAGCCGGTGGTGAGGGCCTACCTGTCGATCGGCCCGGAAGGCGACTTCGCCCTTCGGGTGTGACGGCCGGTGGCGCCGCCGGCGACGCGTCCCGCGACCCGAAGGCCGCGCGACCGAGCGCGGCCACGCTTGATGGCCGCGCCGCGCCGCGCCGCGAGCCCGGCCGCCGGTCGCCTGCCGCGCTCAGGAGCCGGTCTTCATGGAGTAGTTGGGTGCGTCCTTGGTGATCGTGACGTCGTGCGGGTGGGACTCGATGAGGCTCGCCTGGGTGATGGTGACGAAGCGCGCGTCGCGCTGCATGGCTGCCACGTCGGGCGCTCCGCAGTAGCCCATGGCCGAACGCAGGCCTCCCACCAGCTGGTAGAGCACGTCCTCTACCGGCCCCTTGTAGGCGACCATGCCCTCGATCCCTTCCGGGACGAGCTTCTTGGCGTCCTCCTGGAAGTAGCGATCGGCGCTGCCGCCCGACATGGCGCCGAGGCTGCCCATCCCCCGATACGCCTTGTAGCGCCGGCCGTCGCGCAGGATGTCCTCGCCGGGAGCCTCGCTCGTTCCCGCCAGCAGCGACCCCACCATCACGCAATCGGCGCCCGCCGCCAGCGCCTTGGGGACGTCTCCGCTGAACTTGATGCCGCCGTCGGCGATCAGCGGCACGCCCGCCTCCCGCGTCAGCTCGGAGATCGCCAGGATTGCGCTGAGCTGGGGCATGCCCACGCCCGTCACCACGCGGGTGGTGCAGATGCTGCCAGGGCCCACGCCCACCTTCACCGCATCCGCGCCGCGCTCGATGAGATCGCGGGCGGCGTCGGCGGTGGCGATGTTGCCCGCCACCACGTCCACCTCGAACGACTCCTTGAGGTAGGTGAGGGCATCCAGGATCCCCTGCGAGTGGCCGTGGGCGCTGTCGAGAACGAGCGCGTCCACGCCCGCCTCGACCAGTGCCGCGCTGCGCGCCTCCAGGTCCTGCGACACACCCACCGCGCCGGCCACGCGCAGCCGCCCGAGGGCGTCCTTGGCGGCGTTGGGGAACTCGAGCTTCTTCATGATGTCCTTGATGGTGATCAGGCCCCTCAACACGTTGTCTTCGTCTACGACCAGCAGCTTCTCGACCTTGTGGCTGCGCAGGATGTCGCGGGCCCTCTCCAGAGTGGTGCCCACCGGCACGGTGACCAGATCGGTGGAGGTCATCAGCTCCTCGACGCGCTTCGTGTAGTCGGTCTCGAAGCGCAGGTCGCGGTTGGTGAGGATTCCGACCAGGCGGCCGTCCGGCTCCACGATCGGCACGCCGCTGATTCGGTACTCGCTCATCAGGTGTTCGGCGTCGGCCAGCGTGGCGCCGCGTCCCAGGGTGATGGGGTCGACGATCATGCCCGACTCCGAGCGCTTGACCTTGCGGACGATCTCCGCCTGCGACTCCACGGCCATCTTCTTGTGGACCACGCCGATGCCGCCCTGACGCGCGATGGCGATGGCCATCTGGGTCTCCGTGACCGTGTCCATGGCGGCGGACACCACCGGGATCTGCACCTCGATGTGCCTCGAGAAGCGCGACGCCACCGAAACGTCCCGCGGCAGCACCGCCGAGCGCGCGGGCACCAGCAGGACGTCGTCGAACGTCAAGGCTTCAGCGATGATCTTGGACTGCCGCGTGCGTGCGCCGGCGACCGTTGACGGGGGCGATTTGCTCATGCTTCACCTCGAGCGAGGCCCCGGTGCGCCCGGAGCCGGCATTGGGCACAGTATAGATGAGGCGGCCGCCATGGGCCGCCCGGCTCAAAGGCGGGCGTCAGTCGCCGGGGCGGCAGAGGGCTGCGAACGGCTCCAGCCACTTGGCCGGGAGTCGCATCGCGCGGCCACTCGGGTCGGTCGGAACGTGCACGGTGGCGCCGGTGGCGATCAAGCTGTCGTCCGAGGCGCGCACCAGGCGGTACTCGAAGCGCAGCAAGCGGCTGCGCGCCGTCACCAGGCGCGTGGCGACGGTGATGAGATCGTCGAAGTGCGCTGCGGCGCGGTAGCTGAGCTCGAGGGCGGAGACCGCGAGCGAGATGCCGTCCGCTTCGACCTCGATGTAGGAGAGTCCCAGGCCGCGCATCCACTCCACCCGACCGGCCTCCATCCACACCGGGTAGACGGAGTGATGGGCGACGCCCATCTGATCGGTCTCGGCGAAGCGTACGCGCAGCTGCAGGGTCGGGTCGCTGAACGAAGCGTTGCCAGCTCTTGCCATGGGTCAGGATAACGCCGTCTCCGGCACCAATCCTTGCTGGTGCAGCACCTCGAGCACACGCCGGTCCACGGCGGACAGCGCCAGCTGCGGCAAGGACGCCAAGGGCCTGGCTTGGGCGCCGGCGGCGTCCAGCGCCGGGTGGTCGCAAGCGATCACCACCGGGACCAGCTCCAGGCGGAAGTGACTGTAGGCGTGGCGCACCGCTTGCAGGCACTGCCCGGGGACCGGCGCGGCCGCCAGCTGCGGGAAGCCCCACAGCCCGCCGAGCAGCGCATCTGGCGGGCGGCGCATAAGCCACACCTGCTCGTCGGCCAGCGCCACCAGGGCGAAGCGTCGCCGCTGGGGCGGCGGCCGCCGCGGGCGCGGTTTCGGGTAGCGCTCGGGCGCGCCTCGAGCCGCCGCGGCGCAGCCGCCGAGGAGGGGACAGCGATCACAGGCCGGCGCCCTGGGTGTGCACAGCAACGCTCCCAGCTCGATGAGCGCCTCGGCCAGCGGCGCGGGCTCGCCTTGCGCGGGTGGGCCGAGCAGCGTTCGCAGCGCCGCCTCGACCTCGCCGTCGCGCGGCAGGGCCGGCCAGGCATGGAGCCTGGCGGCGAGCCGGCGCACGTTGCCGTCGACCGCGATCGCAGGCTCGCCGAACGCCAGGGCGGCGATGGCAGCCGCCGTGTAGCGGCCAACTCCGGGCAGCGCCTCGAGCGCCGAGCGCTCCGACGGCAACGCGCCGCCGTGGCGCTCGAGCACCACGGCCGCCGCACGCTTGAGGTTGAGCGCGCGGCGGTAGTAGCCGAGCCCCTGCCACAGCAGCAGCACCTCGTCGTCGCTGGCGGCGGCGAGGACCTCGAGGTCGGGAAAGCGCTTCAGCCAGCGGCGGTAGTAGGGCACCGCCGTGGCCACCTGCGTCTGCTGGAGCATCACCTCGGCGACGAAAACGCGGTAGGGGTCGGCGCGCGCAGCCGCGGTCCGCCAGGGCAGCGCCCGTCCTCGGACGGCGAACCACTGGAGCAGTGCGCGGCGCATGCACCAGGCTACCCCCGTCGGCGTGAGCACAACCCGGCGATCCCGGGGCCGCCGCGGCAGCGGGTGCTAGACTCGCTTGGGAGCGCCTGGGTGGCTCACAGCCGAGACAAGTCGATCGGGGCGGAGTTTCACGCCCAAACGAAGTACCGTCGGGGCAACGTGCCGAGGGCCCGCTCGCGGGCGGCGCCGCCGTTCAAGGTCTACGCCAACCCGCGGGAGGTGGCGGCGCTGCCGGTGCCTCAGCTCAGGGGCGGCTCGGGACTGTGGACCGCCTTGTCGAGCGCTCGCGACGGCGTCGCCGAGGGCGGCAGGCTGAAGCAGGCGCAGCTCTCGCAGCTGCTATGGGGGGCGGCCGGGTTCACGTTCGGGCACGAGCGCACGCACCTGTCGGCGGCGGGCGTCTCCAGCCTCGAGACATACGTGGTTGCGCGTCAGGTGGAGGACCTCTTCGCCGGCATCTACCATTACAACCCGCGCGACCACACCCTCGAGCACCTGTCGACGGGCGACCCCACCGAGCGCCTCGCGGCCACGCTCGTCACGCCGATCGACGTCACCGCTCAGGCGGTGGCGCTGTGCTTCACCGGCATCTTCGCTCGGCACCGCGACGGTGGCAGCGGCCGGGCCCTCCGCTACCTGTGCCTGGACGTCGGCGCGGCGGCGCAGTCGGTGGTGTTGAGCTCGGCCGGCCTGGGCCTGGCGGCGGCGTTCATGGCGGAGTTCTACGACGACGAGCTGGCGGAGCTCCTGCAGGTAGACGGCCGCGGCGAGGTCCCGCTGGGCGTGGTCACGGTCGGCGCCTGACGGCACGCTTTCGAATCGAAACCATGCGACCATCTGGAGAGGGTATTCCCAGGTGGTGGGCGGCGCCCCTGCCGGGATGCTCGGCGGCGCGCGTTGGCCCCCTTCGAATCGTCATTCAGTCCCTTGGTCATCGTATTCTCCTGGCTTGACAGGAGTGTTGTCCGACCCGTAGGATGCTTCGCATGCGCTGAGGTGAGGGCAACGTCCCCACTACTCGCAGAGTTGAAGACTTACGGAACGAAGGCGTTGGCGGACGGGGCGCGCCGCGCGAGCCGCGAGCCCGTGGCACGAGGTGAGCATGGCACTGCGTGACTGGCACATCATCGACTCCACGCTCCGCGAGGGCGAGCAGTTCGCGCTCGGCAACTTCACGCTCCAGGACAAGATCGAGGTGGTGAAGCTGCTGGACGCTTTCGGCGTGGAGTTCATCGAGCTCACCACGCCGGTGGCGTCGCCGGCCTCGCGCCTGGCCTGCGAGACGATCGCCGGGCTGGGCCTGCGCGCGCGCATCCTGACCCACACGCGCGCCAACCTGCACGACGCCCGCGTGGCGGTGGAGTGCGGCGTCTACGGCGTCGACATTCTGTTCGCCACCTCTCGCGAGCTGGCCAGCAGCAGCCACGGCAAGAGCGTCGAAGAGATCATCGACTCGAGCCTGGCGGTGATCGACTACGTCAAGTCGCAGGACCGCAACGTGCGCTTCTCCTCCGAGGACACCTTCCGTTCCGACAAGCGCGATCTGCTCCGCGTCTACCAGGCGGCCGACAAGGCCGGCGTGGACCGCGTGGGGCTGGCCGACACGGTCGGTATCGCGACGCCGGCGCAGGTTCGGGAGCTGGTTGCGGACGTGCGGCACGCCGTGCACTGCGACATCGAGTTCCATGGCCACAACGACACCGGGTGCGCCATCGCCAACGCCTTCGAGGCGGTGCGCAGCGGCTGCACCCACGTCGACACGAGCGTGCTGGGAATCGGCGAGCGCAACGGCATCACGCCTCTTGGCGGCTTCCTGGCGCGCATGTTCACCCTCAACCCCGAGCGGCTGCAGGCGAAGTACGACCTCGAGCTGCTCCCCGAGCTCGACCGCATGATCTCGCGCATGACCGGTATCGACATCCCGTTCAACAACTACCTGACCGGCGCGTTCGCCTACAACCACAAGGCCGGCATGCACCTGAAGGCGATCTACGTGAACCCGGGCAGCTACGAGGCCATCCCGCCGCAGGCCTTCGGCGTGGACCGCCGCTTGCAGCTCGGCAGCCGCCTCACCGGGCGTCACGCCATCGCCGCACGTGCGCGCAACCTGGCCCTCGAGCTTTCGGATGAGGCCGTCCGTGACGTCACCCGCGAGATCAAGGCGCTTGCCGACGACGGCGACGTGCCGTTGGAGACGATCGACCGCATGCTCCTCGAGGCGTTCTCCCGGGAGTCCTCACAGGCGGCGGGGCGCTCGGCATGAGCGCCTCCGCCACCGGAGCCGCGGCCGTGACCGACGCGGGCGAGCGCTGGCCGACGACGCTGCCCGTGGAGCCCGGCATCGACCTCTCGGGGCTCACCCTCGCCGAGCGCATGCTGTCGGTCAAGGCCGGCAGGCGCGTGCGTGCCGGCGAGGTGGTGGTGGTGCCCGTCGACCAGGTGATGATGGTCGATTCCATCGCGCCCAGCGCGCTGGGCATCGTGGAGGACGAGCTCGGTGGGGTGATCCGACATCCCGAGCGGGTGTCGGTGGTCGTCGACCACGTGGCGCCGGCCTCGAACGTGCAGGTGGCGAGCACCCAGCAGCGCGTGCGGGCGGTGGCCCGGGCCAAGGGGTTGCGGCTGTTCGACGTCGGCCGCGGGATCTGCCACCAGGTGCTGATGGAGGAGGGGCTCGCCCGTCCCGGCTGGGTGGTGGTCGGGGCCGACTCGCACTCCACCACCTACGGCGCGGTGTGCGCCTTCGGCACCGGCATGGGCGCCACGGACATCGCGCTGGCCATGGTGACGGGGCGCACCTGGCTGAAGGTCCCGGAGACGGTGCGGGTGCGCCTGACAGGCGAGCGACCGCCGGGCCTGTCGGCCAAGGACGTGGCCCTCGAGATCGTCCGCCGGCTCACGGCCGACGGCGCCACCTATGCCAGCATCGAGATCCTCGGCGCCGAGGCGTTCGGCCCGGGCGAGCGCATGACCCTGGCCAACCTGGCCGTGGAGGCGGGCGCCAAGGTGGGCCTGGTGGTTCCCGACGACGCGCTGCGGCGGAGGTACGAGGTGCCGCCGTGGTTGACGGTCGATGAGGGTGCCAGCGTGGCGCTGGAGGTGGCGGTGCCGCTGGCTGCACTCGGGCCCGTTGTGAGCGTGCCGTTCCAGGTCGACAACGTGCATCCCGTCGCCGATCACGTCGGCGTGCACGTCGACCAGGTCTTCGTGGGCACCTGCACCAACGGTCGCCTCGAGGATCTCCGCGAGGTCGTGCGCGTCCTGGACGGCAGACCGGTGGCCGAGGGCACCCGTTTGCTGGTCATCCCGGCCAGCAGTCGGGTCTTGCAGGACGCGCTTGCAGACGGCACCATCGCCGCCCTGGTGGCTGCCGGGGCCAGCATCGGTGTGCCCGGCTGCGGTCCCTGCATGGGGCGTCACATGGGCGTGTTGGCACCGGGCGAGGTGTGCGTCAGCACCAGCAATCGGAACTTCATGGGGCGCATGGGCAGCCCCGAAGCGCGCGTTTACCTGACGAGCCCCGCCGTGGCCGCGGCCTCGGCGGCGGCCGGCGTGCTGGCCATGCCGGAGACGGGGGTGAACCCGTGAGCGCACCGCACGCCGTGAACCGAGTCTGGCGCTTCGGTGACGCCGTCAATACCGACGACATCCTGCCGGGCAAGTACGCTCCCTTGATGGTGGGTGAGGACGTGTTCCACCGCTACGCCTTCGCGCACCTGCGACCCGAGTTCGCCGGCAGCGTGCGGCCCGGCGACGTGCTGGTTGGCGGCCGCAACTGGGGGCTGGGCTCGAGCCGCGAGTACGCGCCGCAGGCGCTGAAGGTGCTCGGCGTCGGCGCCATCGTGGCGCGGTCCTTCGCCCGCATCCACTACCGCAACCTGCTCAACCTCGGCATCCCCGCCTTCACCGCCGGGGACGTGGTGGACGCGCTGCAGGACGGCGACCGCGTGCGGCTGGAGCTGGCGCGCGGGCGGATCGTGCGCGTTTCCGACGGCGGTGAAGAGGAGGTCTTGGTGCTTCCGCCGGTGCCCGAGTTCCTGCGCGAGGTGTTGCGGGAGGGCTCGGTGCTGGCCTTCTTCAAGCGGCACGGGCGCTTCCCGGGAGAGAGCGAGGCGCCGCCGGAGCCGTGATCGACGTCGCGGCGACCTCCGCCGTCGGCCCGGGCGGAGGCGCGTTCTCAGCGAGACGGGCGACCCCGCGGGGGCCAGGAACCCCGCGCCACAAGGAGAACGATCGATGCAGACTTTCGAGACCCCCTACGGACGCGTGGACTTGGACCCCGCCAGCCTGACCCTCGGCGAGCTCGTGGTCACCGATGAGGGTGCCGAGCTCGAGGTGATCGGGCTCGACCCGGTGCGCTTCGAACCGGCGCCCGAGGAGGACGAGGACTGGGGCGAGTAGCTTGGCACGTGGCCGCTTCCCCGGGCGCATCGCCGTGGTCTACGACCGCCTGAGACCCGAGGAGCGCATGCTCTTCGAAGCCTTCGAGCGCGCCCTGGTGCCCTACGAGCAGGTGTACGCCCCGCACCAGGTGCTGGACTTCAGCGCCTTCGAGCCCTCGGCCTACGACGTCGTCATCGAACGGTGCTTGTCGCAGACGCGCGGGCTCGCGCTGAGCCGGGTCTACACCGCGGCCGGGGCGGAGGTGATCAACCGTCCAGAGGTGATCGAGACCTGCGGCGACAAGCTCGCGACCAACGCCGCGCTCGCGGCCGCGGGCGTGCCGACGCCGCGGACCGGCGTGGCGTTCACCGTGGAGGCGGTGCTGGAGCTCTGCGAGCGCTTCGGCTACCCGGTGGTGCTCAAGCCGGTGGTCGGCAGCTGGGGGCGGATGGTGTCGAAGCTGTCGGACCGCGACGCGGTGGAGGCGGTGCTCGAGCACAAGGAGATGCTCGGCGGCCCTCAGCACAAGGTGTTCTACGTCCAGGAGTTCGTGCCCAAGCCCGGCCGCGACATTCGTGCGTTCGTGGTCGGCGACGACGTGATCGCGGCCATCTACCGCGCCAGCGACCACTGGATCACCAATACGGCGCGGGGAGGGGCCGCCAGCAACTGTCCGCTGAGCGACGACCTGGTCGAGGTCGCGAGGGCCGCCGCAGGCGCCGTTGGAGGCGGCGTGCTGGCCGTCGACGTGGTCGAGTCCGAGCGGGGCCTGCTGGTGGTCGAGGTCAACCACACCATGGAGTTCCGCAACTCGGTGACGACGACCGGCGTGGACATCCCGGCGCGCGTGGTGGCGTACGCGGCGGCGCGTGTCGTGCCCGCCTGAGCCGCGGACGAGGGACGAGGACGAAGGGACGACCGCACCCCGGATAGAATGCCAGCCATGTCCTCCAGCACCCCCACCGCCGGCGACACACTGCGCGTCGCCATCCTGGGCGCGTCGGGCTACGCCGGCGGGGAGTTCCTCCGCCTCGCGCTCGGCCATCCCCGGCTGGAGGTCGTCCAGGTGACCAGCCAGCGCAACGCCGGGCTGCCCGTGCCGCTGGTGCATCCCAACCTGCGCGACGTGACCCGGCTCCGGTTCGTGCGCGCCGAGGAGCTCCAGGCGACCGACCTGCTGGTGTGCGGGCTGCCCCACAAGCGGCTCGCGGGGCAGATCGACGAGGTCGCGGCCAAGGCCGCGCGGATCCTGGACCTGTCGTCGGACTTCCGCTTGAAGGACGCCGCGGTCTACGAGCGCTACTACGGCGCGCCGCATCCGCGACCCGAGCTGCTGAGCAGCTTCGTGTACGGCAACCCCGAGCTGCATCGGGACGACCTGCCCGGCGCCACGCGTATCTCGGGGGCAGGATGCATCGCGACAGCGGGCATCCTGGCCATCTATCCCATGTTGCGCGCCGGCCTGGTAGCCCGGCGCGACATCGTGGTCGAGGCCAAGATCGGATCGAGCGCCGCAGGCAACCAGGCCTCGGCGTCGGGCCACCACCCCGAGCGCATGGGCGTGGTGCGGACCTACGCGCCCACCCGGCACCGACACACCGCCGAGATCGAGCAGGAGCTGCCGGGCGACGTGCGGGTGCACCTCACCGCCACCGCCGTCGAGCGGGTGCGGGGCATCCTTGCCACGGCGCACGTGTTCGTGCCCGACGGCACCAGCGAGCGCGACGTGGCCGCCGCCCTGCACGACGCGTACGACGACGAGCCCTTCGTCCGCATCGTCCAGGCGCGCAAGGGCATCCACCGCGTGCCGGACCCCAAGATCCTCGACGGCACCAACTGGGCCGACATCGGCTTCGAGCTCGACCCCGACAGCGGGCGCGTGGTGGTGATGACGGCGATCGACAACCTGGTCAAGGGCACCGCCGGACACGCCATCCAGGCGCTCAACCTGGCCATGGGCTGGGACGAGCGGCTGGGGCTCGGCTTCGCGGGGCTCCACCCATGAGAGCGGACGGCGACCGGCGCGCTCCGGAGGCGGACGCTCGGCGCGCGGCTGCGCGCGGCCGGGCACGGCCGCAGCGCCTCACGCCCGCCGAGGCGAGGCGCCTGCTCGCCGCCTACCACTTCCGCTCGCGGCCCGTGGAGGCCGTCTTCGAGCACCTCGGCAGCATCCAGTACGATCCCCTCAAGCCGCTGGGTTGCAACCCCGACCTGGTGCTGCAGGCCAGGGTGCCGGGTTACCGCGTGGACGGCTGGCAGCACGCCGCCTACCGGCGGCGTCGCGTGTACGACGCCTGGGACAAGCAGGTCTGCCTGACCTCGGTGCAGGACTGGCCGTACCGCCGCATCTACCATCGCCACTTCCGGAGGCAATGGGGCGAGCGCGTCCTGGACCGCTACGGCCAGGAGACGCGGCGCACACTCGCCGAGCTCGAGCGTCGCGGGCCGCTCGGCAGCCTCGACTTCGCCGACGAGCTCTTCGACGATCATCGCCCCGAGGCGGTGCGCGGCAGCTGGTACGGCGACAAGCTGGTGAAGCACCTGTTGCGGGGCCTGTGGATGAGCGGTGAGGTGGTCACCCACCACCGCGACAAGGGGCGCCACGTGTACGACCTGCCGCAGCGGGTGCTCCCCGAGAACGTGCTGGCGCGCGACGACCCCGGCGAGGACGCTAGCCTGCGCCACCTGCTGCGGTTGCGGGTCCGGGCGGCGGGCCTGCTCAGGCCGTCGGCCCCGAAGTCCGTGTGGTCCGTTCCCGTCGAGGGTGAGCGGCGGCGCGCCGTGCTGGGCGACCTGGTCGCCGAAGGCCGGCTGTTGGTGCTCGAGGTTGGCGGCGAGCGGTTCCTGGCCGTTCC
>CAYOXR010000512.1:0-5738 GCA_964407955.1 uncultured bacterium
ATCCGGCGGGTGGCCGCCGGCGAGACGCTGCTCAATGCCGAGATGGCGGCGTCGATCCTGGACGAGTTTCGCAAGGTCGGCGAGCTCCCCGAGCATCCGGACCACAAGATCAGCGAGCTGACCGAGCGCGAGGAGGACATCCTGCGCCTGCTCGCCCAAGGCTCGTCCAACCAGGAGATCGCCCAGTCTCTCGGCGTGAGCGAGAAGACGGTGCGCAACCGCCTGTCGGAGATCTTCTCCAAATTGCGGCTCAACAACCGCACACAAGCGGCGCTGTACGCGCTCCGTGAGGGGATCGCCACCCTCCAGGACAACAGCTGAGGTGCCGCCACGCCCAAGTCGTGCGGCGGTCGACGCCTTGTTGCCCAGCCTCGAGAGCCGTCTGAAGCGCATCACCGAGACGCCTGCGCCGCCCTTCGAGGAGGAGGCGCGAGGGGCGCTTATCGCCGGGCTGTGGTCGGCCGCCGGCCTCGATGTGGAGCGTGACGAAGCCGGCAACGTGGTGGCCTGCGTCGACGGCGGTCGTGGGCCGCGCGTGCTGGTCGCGGCACATCTGGACACGGTCTTCGGCGCGGGCACCGACGTTGGCGTGCGGCGCGAAGGCCAGCGCCTGTGCGCGCCCGGCATCGGCGACAACAGCGCCAGCCTGGCGGTGCTCACGGTCTTCGCGGAGCGACTCGCCGACGGCGGGACCACGGCTCGTCCGTGGCTGACACTGGCCGCTACGGTGGGAGAGGAGGGCGTGGGCGACCTGCGCGGGGCGCGCCGGCTGGTTGCCGACCGCGCCCGCGACGTCGACTACTTCGTCGCCCTCGACGGCCACCTGGGCACGGTGGTGGCGCAGGCGGTCGGCTCGCGCCGGCTGGTGGCGCGCTTCCGTGGTCCCGGCGGCCACTCCTGGGGCGACTACCCGACGCCGAGTGCCGTTCACGCCGCGGGCGAGGCCATCCGCGCAGTGACCGCGCTGGCGGTGCCGAAGGAGCCCCGCACGTCGCTCAACGTCGGTCAGGTGTGGGGCGGCACCAGCGTCAACGCCATCGCCCAGGAGGCGGGCTTCAACCTGGATCTGCGCAGCCTCGACGGCGGGGTCCTGGATGACCTCGAGTGCCGCGCTCGCGGTGCCATCCAGGACGCGGCGAAGCGCGTGGGCTGCCAGCTGGAGTTCGAGCAGATCGGTGACAGGCCGGCCGCCTTCGTGGACAACCACACCCTGGTCGAGTGCGCCTTGAAGGCGCTGCACTCGGTCGAGGAGACCGGCTCGGTGGTGGCGAGCAGCACCGACGCCAACGCCGCCATGGCGTGCGGCCTGCCCGCCATCGCCTTCGGCGTCTACCGCGGCGGCGACGCCCACCGCACCAGCGAGTGGCTGGAGCCCAGCTCGCTGGTGACCGGTTATCGCGCCTTCGAGGGGCTGCTGGCCTGCCTGTCCGGCACGGGACCCCGGGCGCGCGCCGGCTGACGCGCCGAGCGTCCGGGTGACGCGCGGCTAGCCGGCTGGGCGCCTCAGGCGCCGGGCGGCCAGGGCGAGCGCATCGACCTCCTCGTTCTCGGCGTGGCCGGCATGGCCGCGAGTCCAGGACCACGCCACCTGGTGCCGCACCACCAGCTCGAGAAGCGCGCGCCACAGGTCCTGGTTCTTGACGGGACGGCGGCCGGCGGTGCGCCAGCCGTTTCGTTGCCATGCCTCCAACCAGCCGTCGGTGAAGGCCTTCTTCAGGTACTGGCTGTCGGTGACGATGGTGACGTGGCACGGCTCACGCAGGGCCTGCAGCGCCTTCACGGCCGCGGTCAGCTCCATGCGGTTGTTGGTGGTGCCGGCCTCGTAGCCGCTGGCGTGCTTGCGGGCGCGGTCGTGGATCAGCAGGTAGGCCCAACCACCGTCGCCCGTCTGTGTCTCGCACGAGCCGTCAGTGTAGGCCGTGACGCGCTTGAGGCCGGTCACGTCGCGCTCACGTTCCCCCGGCCGCGGCCGTGGGCGTCGGGCGCTCGAGCACCACCACGGCGGCGGCATGCTCGCGGGTGTGGGAGAGCGACACGTGCACCGTGAGGTGCTGCTCGGCGATGGCCCCCGCCAGGCCGGGCGCGAACGCCAAGCGTGGCCTGGGGCCTTCCTTGGCGACCCATACCTCGCGCCAGCCGATGATCTCGGGCCAGCACTTCTGGAAGGCCTCCTTGGCCGCGAAGCGCGCGGCCAGCCCAGGCACGGGGTCCAGCCGGCCTTCCAGGTCGGCGAGCTCGCGGGCGTGGAAGTGCCGTTCGGGGAAGCGTCGAGGGTGACGCGCCAGCACCGCCCGCACGCGCGCCAGCTCGACCATGTCGATGCCCACGGCAACGATCATGCGCTGGGAGCGCGCAGCTCCGCCACGCCGGCCGGGCCGGCCACGAAGGCGCGCTCGGCCATGCCGAGGAACAGCCCGTGCTCCACCACGCCCGCCAGCTCGCCCAGCTCCCGGGCCAGCGCGGCGGGCTCGAAGGGGTCGCTGAACGCCAGATCGAGGATGAGGTTGCCGTTGTCGGTGGTGTAGGGATCGTCCTCGCCGCCCCGCAGCCGAGGCTCACCGCCGAGGTCGCGCAAGCGCCGGCGAGTGCGCCGCCAGCCGAACGCGATGATCTCGACAGGCACGGGCGCCCGTTCCCCGAGCCGGCCGACGCGCTTGCGCTCGTCACCCACGAGCACGAACCGCCTGGCGGCAGACGCCACGATCTTCTCGCGCGTGAGCGCGCCCCCCAGCCCCTTGATGGCATCGAGGTTGGGGGAGACCTCGTCCATGCCGTCCACCGCGAGGTCGAGCCCGTCCGGGGGCAGCTCGACCAGCGGAATCCCCAAGGCGCTCGCCTGCGCCTCGCTCTCGCGCGAGGGAGCGACGCCGCGCACGTGCTGCAGTGTGCCCGCCGCCAGGCGGGCGCCGAGGCCGGCGATGAAGTGGTGCGCGGTGCTGCCAGAGCCCAGGCCGACCAGCATGCCCGCCTCGACGAGCGTCAGGGCCCGCTCCGCTGCGGCGCGCTTGAGGCGTTCCAGTGGCTCCATGTCCGGCCTCCCGCGGTAGTGTACCGTCCGCGCGGGCGGTGCCGGTGACGCGGCTGGCACGCGTCGCGACGTCGGTGGGACGCGTGGCGCGGGCAGAGCCGCTTGGCTCGCGACGGGGCTCGCCGCGCCGGACGGCGCAGCGCCGGCCTGCCGCCGGGAAGCGTCGGCGGCGCTTGGGTACACTGATGGCGTGACGACGCTCGTGCTGGCAAGCGGCTCACCGCGACGGCGGGACCTGCTGGACGCGCTGGGCCTGCGCTTCGATGTGCTTCCCACCGACATCGACGAGACGCCGGCGGACGGCGAGCGCCCGGCCGCGCTCGTCGAGCGCCTCAGCCGCACCAAGGCCGAGGTCGCGCTGGCCGCCCGTCCCGACGCGCTCGTGATCGCCGCGGATACCGTGGTGGTGGTGGACGACGAGATCCTCAACAAGCCCGCGGACAGGCACGAGAACCGGGCGTTCCTGAGCCGGCTCGCCGGCCGGGCGCACCGCGTGCTCACCGGTCACACCCTGCTCTACGACGGGCGTCGTGAGTACCGGGTGGTCAACACGGAGGTGCGGATGCGCGCCTTGGACGACGGCGAGATTCTCCGCTACGTGGCGTCCGGCGAAGGGCTCGACAAGGCCGGCGGCTACGCCATCCAGGGTCGAGGCTCGGCGCTGGTGAGCTCGATCAACGGCTGCTACTTCAACGTCGTGGGCATGAGCGTCGCGGCGGTCGTGGACGGCGCTCGGCGCCTGGGGGTCATGCTTGTCTAACCTGCTGCGCGCCTGGTACGTGTTCCTGGCCCTGGGGCTGTTGACCTTCGTCATCACCGCCTTCGTCGGGCGGGTCCCCGTCGACCTGACTGCGGCGGTGGCCACGCCACACGACCTGCTCTACCGCACCGGACGCAACGTGCGCGTCACCCTGCAGAGCCTGGCGAACCGCAACGACCTGCTCGCCGAGGTCGCCGACATGCGCCAGCGCGTGGCGCGCCTGCAGCAGACCAACCGTGACCTTCAGCTGCAGCTCCAGCGCCTGGAGGAGGTGCTGTCGGTGCGGCAGGAGCAGTCGCCCGGCGTGGTCACGACCGCGCCCGTGACAGGCGGCAGCAGCGGGCCCGCTTTCGCGCGGCTGGACCTCGGCAAGGGCACGCAGGACGGCGTCCTGGTGAACATGCCGGTCACCGTGCCCGAGGGGCTGGTGGGCATCGTCACCGGCACCTCGAGCCATAACGCGGTGGTGCGCACCGTGCTCGACCCGCAGTCGCGGGTGGGCGTGAGCGTGCGTGGCCGCGGCGGCCAGGGCATCGCCATCGGCGAGGTAGGCGGGCGCATCCGGGTGACCGACTTCATCGCCGACAAGCCGGTGCAGGTGGGCGATCAGGTCGAGACGTCGAGCTACGGCGGGCTGTTCCCCAACGGCGTGCTGGTGGGCACCGTCGAACAGGTCCTCCCGCCCAACCCCAACGAGTTGAGGCGGAGCTTCATCGTCCGTCCCGCAGTGGACATGTCCACGTTGAGCGAAGTGGTGCTGCTGGCGCCGCAGTAGGCGCGTCCAGGCGCACGTCGAACCGCCCGGCCGGCCGCGCTGTCGCGCCGGGCGTCCTGGCACGGCGGGCCCGCCGCTGCGCACTCAGCGCACCACGAAGCTCACGAGCTTGCCCGGCACCACGATCTCGCGCTGCACGTCGCCTGCCTGCAGGTAGCGCGCCACGTTGGGCTCGCTCCGGGCTGCCTCCAAGATGGCGTCCTTGTCGGCATCGGTCGGTACGCTGATCTGCCCGCGAAGCTTGCCGTTCACCTGCACGCCCATCGTCATCGTGTCCCGGAGAAGTGCGGCGGGGTCGTGCTCGGGCCAGGTCTGCAGGTGCACGGAGCCGTGGTGGCCGCTTCGCTCCCAGAGCTCCTCGCACAGGTGGGGAGCGATGGGGGCGAGGAGCAGCATCAGGCTGGTGCATGCCTCGTGCCAGGCCGCCGTCGCCGCCATGGCCGTGCTCTTGGCCTTGGTCATGGCGTTCTGCAGCGTCATGAGCTCCGCGACGGCGGTGTTGAACTGGAAGGACTCGAAATCCTCCGTCACCGCCTCGATGGCGCCGTGCACCGCACGCCGCAGCTCCCTGACCGCGGCCTCGTCGGCGGCCTGGCCGGCGGCCTCGGCGGGGTCGACGATGACGCTCCAAACCCGGCCCAGGAAGCGCGTCACGCCCTCGATGCCCTGATAGCTCCACGGTGCGCCCTGGTCCCAGGGGCCGATGAACATCAGGTAGGTGCGCACGGCGTCCGCGCCGTACTCGGCGACCAGCGCATCGGGGTTGACCACGTTGCCGCGCGACTTGGACATCTTCTCGTTGTCCTCGCCGAGGATCATGCCCTGGTTGCGGAGCCGCAGGAACGGCTCGTCGATGCCGACCAGCCCGAGGTCCCTGAGGACCTTGGTGAAGAAGCGGCTGTAGAGCAGGTGCAGGATGGCGTGCTCGATGCCGCCGGTGTAGGTGTCCACCGGCGTCCAGCGCCTGACCAGCTCGGGCTCGAGAGGACCGTCGCGCTTGTCCGGGCTGAGGTACCGGAACCAGTACCAGGACGAGTCCATGAAGGTGTCCATGGTGTCCGACTCGCGGGTGGCGGGCCCGCCGCAGCGGGGGCAGGTGGCCTCCAGGAAGGCGGCGTGCGTCTTGAGCGGCGATTCACCCGTGGGCATGAACGCCACGTCCTCGGGAAGCACCA
>CAYOXR010000513.1:0-2244 GCA_964407955.1 uncultured bacterium
GGGACCGACGCGCACGATCAGGACTTCAGGGCGTAGCCGATGCCCCGCACCGTGCGGATGACGCCGTAGCCGCCGGCATCCCGCAGCTTGCCGCGGATGTTGGCGATGTGCACGTCGACGACGTTGCTCGACGGAGGCAGCGACTCTCCCCACACGTTGGTCTCGATCTCCTTGCGGCTGTACACCCGCCCCGGCTGGTTGGCGAGGTACGCCAGCAGGTCGTACTCCCGCGGGCTGAGACGCACCTCGTCCTCGCCCCAGAAGACCTGCCTGCGCACCGGATCGATGGTCATCTCCCCCACCTTACGCGCCGCGCCCAGGCTGCGCTTACGCAGCTGCACGTTGATCCGGGCGATCAGCTCCTCGACGTGGAAGGGCTTGGCGAGGTAGTCGTCGGCCGCGGAGTTGAGCATGTCCAGCTTGGTCTCGAGGTCGTCGGCGGCCGTGAGGATGAGGATCGGCGTGTCACCCGTGTGGCGGATGCGCCGCGCGATCTCCTGACCGCTGATGTCGGGCAAGCCGAGGTCGAGCACCACCAGGTCCGGGTCCGCTTCGCGCACCGCCGAAAGGCCGCGGATGCCCGTCTCGAACGCCAGTACCTCGAAGCCGGCGTCCTGCAGCTCGAGCGTGAGCAAGCGCAAAATGTCCACGTCGTCCTCGACGATCAAGATGCGCTTCTTCGACACCTACGGCTCCTTCCGGGAAGGCAGCGTCAGCGTGATGCCACGCGACACCAGCAGCTCCCGCAGGGAAACCGGCTGATCATGATTGGGGAACTGCAGCAGGATGTCGTTGCCGTCGACACTGATGCGGCCAGTGATGACCCGCGTGCCGCTGAGCGCGGCCGCCCGCTCTGCCTTGGTGGCATCCGGGGGGAAGATCAGCAGGCGCAGCTGCGTCCCTGCCGGCGGCGACGCCTTGAAGTCCAGGGTTCCGCCGTGGACCTGCGCGCTGGCGTAGACGGTCAGCAGGTCGGGCGAAACCAGGCGCACCTCGGTGCCGGCAGGCAGCGCCGGCAGGCCAGCGATGCTCTGCGCGAGCAGGAAGAAGATGCCGACGGTCACGACACGCCTCCCGTCATCGGAGCGGGCTCTGCCATATGTCCATGCTACCAACCCCCCAACATCGCGCTGCAGGAGCGGCTTAAGCGAATCTTCATAGCCCGCCGGGCGGGCGCCGCTCCGACCGCCGGGCGCACGCCCCCAAGGGAAGGCGACGCGCTCGCGCGGCCGCTGCCGGCACAGCGAGAAAGCCGCTCGGGGAGCGGCCAAAGTGAATGACCTAACCCCGCCCGGCGGCTTCCTCGGTCATCATGGTACGGATACGCCGACCGCAAGGCGCGCCGCGAGCCCGCCCCACGCCGCGGCCCGGTGACACACCGGTGCTCGAGCGGGGCGGTGCACGAAGGGGAACGTCATGAGTCACCCACCGGCCCCCAGGCGGGCCGCCGCCTCAGCCGTTGCGCTCGCCTCGCTCGACGCCGAGCCGCGGCCGGGACGTGCGCGGCCGCCGGCGAGGAGCCGCTCCCGGCGGCGGCTGGCCGTGGTGGTCGTGGTCCTGGGACTGCTGGCGATCAGCGCAGCGGCGAGAGCCCAGGGCTTCGACGCCAATCGCTACTACCAGCAGTGCCTGCGTTTCGAGGCCGGCGGCGATCTCGAAACGGCCCGTCAGTCCTGCCTCAACGCCCTGCAGATCGATCCCGGCATGGTCGCCGCCAGCCTGGCCCTTGGCCGCATCGAGCTGGCGTTGGGGCTCGAGAGCTCGGCCCAGCAACGGCTTCTCGGCATCGTTGACAGGACCAGCAGCGCCGAGCCGCTCGTTCTGCTGGCTCAGATCGCCATCCAGAACGGGCACTACACCGAGGCGGAGAGCGACGTTCAACAGGCGCGCTCGCGGCTGGACAAGCAGCCGGACCGTCTGCTCGCTGCCAAGACCGACTTCATCGCCGGCAGCCTCAACGAGCATCGCGGCCTGTACAACGAAGCGCTGGCGCAGTACCGGAGCGCCATCATCCAGGACGGCCTGAACGTCGCATACCGCCTGGCCGAGGCACGCTTGCGCTTCCGCCTGGGGGACCCGGCGAGCGCCCGCGATCAGCTCGAGGCCTACATGAAGCTTTCCGGCGACACCAAGAATGCCGACGTCTACTCGCTGCTCGGCACGACGCTGTGGTCGATGGGCGATCTGAGCAGCGCAGCGGCCGACCTCGAGAAGGCGCTGAGCTACCGGAGCTCACGCGATACC
>CAYOXR010000514.1:0-14190 GCA_964407955.1 uncultured bacterium
GCACCCTGTCCGCCTTCCTCGTCGCCGCCCTGGTCGCCTGCGTCGCCGCGGCGCAGACCGCACCCAGTCCGGAATCTCTGACCCTGGAGCAGGCTCTGGCCGTCGCTCCAGGTGCCAGTGCGTCGGTGTCGGCCGCCCAAGCGGCGCTGACCTCGGCCGAGCGCGACGATGCCCGCGTCTCGTCCGATCCCATGTCGTTGCGTGTGGACCGCATCACCGCCGACAATGCTCTGACGAACGCGCACCGCTCGCTGGCGGCAGCCTTCGCAGGAAGCACGTTGGACGTTGCCTCGGCGTACTTCGCTGCGATGGAGACGGACACGGCGCTGAGCATCGCGGAGCTGAACGCCGACATCCAGCAGCGAACGCTGAGGGCGCAACAAGCGAGGAAGCAAGCTGGTGCGGCCACCGACATCGACGTCGCCCAGGCGCAGAACACCTACCAGCAGGCCCAGGCGACGCTTGCCGACGCACGGACGCAGCGCGTCCTGGCGTACAACTCGCTCGCCAGCCTGCTCGGCCAGGACATCGGCAAGCTGGCGCCGGTGACGACCACGCCCACGCTCCACACGCTCGAGCACTACCTGGGTTCGGCCGACCAGACCAATGCCCAGCTCGTGGCGGCACGTGGCGCGGTGACGCTCGCACAGGCGCAGTACGACGCCAGCAACAACGACTTCTCCCCGAAGTCGGCCATCCAACAGGCCCAGGACACTCTGGGTGACGCTCGCAGGCAGGTCCAGGAGACCCGGCGCACCCTCGACCTGGCCGTGCGCAGCGCCCACGCCAATGCGCAGGCCGCAATCGCGGCCCTGGCCAACGCGCGTGACGCCGATGCGACCGCCCAGGCGAACCTGGAATCCGCCAAGGCGCAACTCGACGCCGGCTCGATCTCGCCGCTGGCCTATCAGAACGACCAGCTCACGCGACAGCAAGCGGCCCAGACGCTGGACTCCGCACAGCACGCCGTGATCCTGAAGATCTACACCCTCGCGCAGGTCGTCGCGGGCACGTGAGGCATCTCGGCAGACGGGCGACAGGCCAGATGGGGCGCCGAAGGTCGAGGCGCGGGCAGCCGGCGGCGGACCCGGGCCGGACGGTTCGCCGTTGGCGCTTGGTAGCTGACCCAACGGTCGGCGGTCGGAGCCGTCTTGCGCGCGCGTTGTTGCGTCGGCGGCCGCGGACCTGCAATGCTGCAGCTCAGCGGCGGCGCCGCCGCCCGAAGGGAGCCCGAGCGTGCGTGAGAACCCGCTTCGAACACTGTGGCGCGACGGGCGCGTGGCCGCCAACGCGTGGATCGCTCTGGACGACCCGTTCGTCGCCGAGCTCGTCGCGGCGTGCGGTTTCGACAGCGTCTGCATCGACCTTCAACACGGGCTCGCCGATCCGGGGCGGCTCGCCGACTTCCTGCGTGCGATCGAGGTGGGCGGTGCCACGGCGCTCGTGCGCCCGCCTTGGAACGAACCGTCGATACTCATGCGCATCCTGGACGCGGGCGCGCTGGGCGTGATCGTGCCGATGATCGGCAGTGCAGCGGACGCCAGCGCGGCGGTGGCGGCGTGCCGCTACCCGCCGGCCGGCATCCGCAGCCACGGACCCATCCGCGCTTCCCGGGTACACGGCTCCGACTATTCGAAGCGGGCCGCGGACGAGGTGCTCGTCTTCGCGATGATCGAGACTCGTGGGGCGTTGGAGGATCTCGACGCCATCTGTGCGGTCGATGGTTTGAGCGGCCTATACATCGGTCCCGCAGACCTCAGTTACGCACTGGGGCTGGAACCGCGCATGGACAACGACGCTCCCGAGCACGTCGCCGCGGTGGAGCGCATCCTGGAGGCATGCAAGCGGCACGGCAAGGTCGCCGGGCTGCACACCGCCGATCCCGCCTTCGCCAGGCGCGCTGCCGAGCGGGGCTTCCAACTGCTCACGATCGCCACGGATCACACGGCTCTAGTATCCGAGGTAACGCGCCGTTTGACCGCATTTCGCGGCCGACGCTGAAGCACACGAGCGCACCGCCCGTGACGCCTTTCGGGTGCCGGCGCGAGCGAGCGGCACCGACAGGTCGATCTTCTACCAGTCGTATCATGCGGCATGAGCAGCGACGAGGACGGCCGGCCCTCCCCGCTCGAGCGTCTGCTGGACGCCGCCTCCCGGTTGTTCTATGCGCGCGGGGCCGCCAACGTCGGCATCAACGAGATTATCGAGCGCGCGCAGGTGGCGCGCATGACCCTGTACCATCACTTCCCCTCCAAAGAGGCACTCCTCCAGGCGGTCCTCGAGCGCCGATCGGACGAGCGGCTGAGGTGGCTCCGGCGCGCCGACGAGCGCGCAGAAGCCGCCGATGGCCGGCTGTTGGCTGTCTTCGACCTGTTGCGCGACTGGGTCGAGAGCCCGGACTACCGCGGGTGCCCGCTGGTCAACGCCACGATCGAGTTGGGCGGCAAGCTGAACCCGGCTCGACCCATCGCTCGCGACTACCAGCTCGAGGTGCGCCGCTACCTCACTGATCTGGCGCGGCAGACCGGCGCCTCGGACCCCGAGGCTCTGGCGCGGCAGCTTCAGCTCCTGTTCGACGGGGCCACCGTGGAGGCGCTCGTCGCCGGAACGGCGGAGCCGGCCTGGCACGCCCGGCAGGCGGCGGAAATGCTGATCGCAGCCAGCCGCGAACCGGGCGCGGCACGGCGACCGGCTTGAGCTACTCACGAGCGCGCGCCGGCGGTGTGCCCGACGCCCGCTCGCATCACACGACGCCCTGGTCGAGCATGGCGCGCGCAACGCGTTCGAACCCGGCCATGTTGGCACCGGCCAACAGATCACCTGGTGCGCCGGAACGCTGTGCCGCCTCCGCCGAGTTCCGGTAGATGGCGCGCATGATCGCCTGCAGACGTGCATCGACATCTTCGAACGTCCACGCCTCTTGGGCCGCGTCCTGTTGCATCTCCAGGCCGGAGGTGGCGACGCCGCCCGCGTTGGCCGCCTTGCCTGGCCCGAAGGCCACGCCGGCCTCACGGAAGGCGTTGATGGCGTCTGCACTGCAAGGGAGGTTCGCGCCCTCGGCCACGACCTGCACGCCGTTGGCGATGAGAACACGGGCGTCACGAACGTCCACTTCGCCCTGCGTGGCGCACGGCAGAGCGAGGTCGCACGGCTGCGCCCAAACGCCGGCGCCGGGCAGGTATCGGGCACGCGGGCGTGCCTCGACGTAGCCGCTGAGGCTGCCGCGCTCACGCTCCTTGATGCGTTTCACCGTGTCCACATCGATCCCGTCCGGATCGACCACGGCACCTCCGCGGTCCGAGCAAGCGAGCACGCTGACACCGAGCTGCTCGAGTCGCTCCATGGCGTAGATGGCCACGTTGCCGGCGCCCGAAACCACCGCTCGCTTCCCTTCCAGGACATCGCCACGGTCCGCCAGCATCTCGCGCACGAAATAGACCAGGCCGTAGCCCGTGGCCTCGCGCCGCACGAATGAGCCGCCCCAGCCGGGACCCTTGCCCGTGAGGGCGCCTGGAGCGAAGCGCCCCACCAGGCGCTTGTACGCCCCGAAGAGGTAGCCGATCTCGCGGCTTCCGACACCGATGTCACCCGCCGGAACATCGATCTCCTCACCGATGTGGCGCTGCAGCTCGGCCATGAAGCCGGAGCAGAACCGGGCCACCTCGGCGTCGCTGCGGCCCTTCGGGTCGAAGTCGGCTCCGCCCTTGGCGCCCCCCAGGCGCAGGCCCGTGAGGCTGTTCTTGAACGTCTGCTCGAACGCCAGCGATAGGAACAGGTCGAGGCTCACGTCGGGGTGGAACCGCAGGCCGCCCTTGTACGGGCCAAGTGCGCTGTTGAACTGCACGCGGTAGCCACGATTCACAAGCACCGTGCCATCGTCCGTGCGCCACGGCACCTGGAACATGACCACCCGCTCGGGTTCTGCCAGCCGTTCCAGGATGGCCTCGGAAGCGAGCTCCGGCGCGCGCGCCAGCAACGGCTCCAGGCTTGCGAGCACGCTCTTCGCCTCCGACGCGAAGCCGGATTCGGCCGGCCAGCGCCGCTCCACGATCGAATCGGCCCTGCTCGTGTGCTCTGTAACGTCCACCAGGGTATCCATCGCGACCTCCTCGAGATCGACCGCACCCCATCGCTCCACGACGCCCCAGCGTGCACCTCGAGGCTACGCAGGCAGCGCAGCTCCGTACAGATGCAGAATGTCCTGGCTGGCGGGGCCATAGTCATGAATGGGTCGCTGACAAGGGACGATTGTCTCTGTGGACCGTGCGCTCCGCGGCCGAGAATCTGCGGCATGGACCCCCTGCTACTCGCCCGTTGGCAGTTCGGTGTCACGACGGCCTTCCACTACATCTTCGTGCCACTGACGATCGGCCTGGGCCTGATCGTCGCCATCATGCAGAGCTTCCACTACCGTACGAACAATCCGATGTACGACCGCATGGCGCGGTTCTGGGGCAAGCTCTTCGTCATCAACTTCGCCCTGGGGGTGGTCACGGGCATCGTGCAGGAGTTCCAGTTCGGGATGAACTGGTCGGAGTACTCGCGCTTCGTCGGCGACATCTTCGGGATTCCATTGGCGATCGAGGCGTTGATGGCGTTCTTCTTGGAGTCGACGTTCCTGGGCGTGTGGCTGTTCGGTCGCGACCGGTTGCCCAGGGCGGTGCACCTGCTCAGCATCTGGCTGGTCGCACTCGGTTCCCTGGTCTCGGCGATCTGGATCCTGATGGCCAACTCGTGGATGCAGCAGCCGGTGGGCTACACCATCGTCGACGGGCGCGCCCGCTTGTCCGACCCGGTCGCCGTGTTCCTGAACGAACGCCTTCTGGTCGAGGCACCGCACACCATCCTGGCAGCACTGACCACGGGCGGCCTGTTCGTTCTCGGCATCAGCGCCTGGCACTTGCTGAGGCGGCACGACCGCGAGCTCTTCTTGCGCTCTGCGCAAATCGCGCTGGTGGTGGTGGCCGTGGCGGGACTGCTGACGGCCACGAGCGGGCACGCACAGGCCCAGCACACGGCCCGCACGCAACCCATGAAGCTCGCGGCGATGGAAGCCCTCTGGAACAGCGAAAAGCCGGCCTCCTTCTCATTGTGGGCCAGCATTGACCAGAAGGACGGCAGGAGCACGCGCGAGATCAAGCTGCCATACCTGTTGAGCGTCCTCGCCTACAACAACACCACCAGCGAGGTGAAAGGCATCCACGCGCTGCAGGCCGAGGACGTCGCCAAGTACGGTCCCGGCAACTACGTTCCGCCGGTTGCGGTCGTGTACTGGACGTTCCGCGCCATGGTGGGGTTGGGCATCCTCTTCATCCTGCTGGCCATCACCGGGCTGGTGCTGTGGTGGCGCGGGCACATCGAGCGGCGCTGGTTCCTGAGGCTGGCGACGGTGTTCCTGTTCCTGCCCTACCTGGCGAACTTCGCAGGCTGGATCACCACCGAAATGGGACGGCAGCCGTGGGTGGTGCAAGGGCTACTGCGCACCTCATCGGCGGTGTCGCCCAACGTCAGCGTCACCGAGGTCGCCATCACGTTCATCGGTTTCACCGTGATCTATGGCGTCCTGGCGGCGTTTGACTTCTTCCTCATGTACCGCTTCGCGCGCCCCGTCACCAAGCCGGGACAGCCTCAGCAGGATGCCGGGCTGGGCGACATCTTCGCGTACTAGACAGGAGCGAGCATGGACATCAACACGATCTGGTATGCGCTCATCGCCGTGCTGTTCATCGGATATTTCTTCCTCGAAGGATTCGACTTCGGAGTGGGAATACTGCTCCCCGCCATAGCCAGAAACGACATCGAGCGGCGCATCGTCATCAACACCATCGGCCCCTTCTGGGACGCCAACGAGGTCTGGCTCATCACGGCCGGGGGCGCCATGTTCGCCGCGTTCCCCGATTGGTACGCCACCCTGTTCAGCGGTTTCTACCTGCCACTGTTCCTTATCCTGGTCGCTCTGATCCTGCGCGCGGTGGGGTTTGAGTTCCGGGGGAAGCTCGACAACGTTGGCTGGCGCCACGCAGCCGACAGCGCCATCGTGATCGGCAGCGCGCTGCCTGCCTTCCTCTGGGGTGTGGCCATCACCAACCTCGTCCGCGGCGTGCCGATCGGCCCCGACATGCAGTTCCAGGGAAGCCTGCTGACCCTGCTCAACCCCTTCTCGCTGCTCGGAGGACTGGTCTCGATCTTCGTGTTCTCCCTGCACGGGGCGCTGTTCCTCAACCTCCGTGCCGAGGAGGGCCTGGCCGAGCGCGCACGCAGCCTGGCGCTTCGCCTGTGGTGGCCCGCAGCGATCGTCATGCTGGGCTTCTTCCTGGCGAGTTACTCGCAGACCGACCTGTTCAGCCGCAGTGGCCTGGTGCCCGGTACCGTGCCGGTGCTGGCGATGATCATGTTCGTGGCGAGCTTCGTGCTGGCGCGACTGCGCTTCGGCGGCTGGGCGTTTGCCACCACCGGTCTCACCATCGTCCTGGCGACGGTGGTCGCCTTCCACGGGCTGTACCCACGGGTGATGCCGTCCTCCCTCGGGTCCGGCTATGACCTGACGGTCTACAACGCCAGCTCCAGTGCCATGACGCTGCACGTGATGCTGGTCGTGGCGATCATCTTCGTGCCGATCGTGCTCGCCTACCAGGGCTACAGCTATTGGGTGTTCCGGCGCCGCGTCACCAGGCGCGGCCTCGGCGGCTCCTGAGCGCGAGCGTGGCCCCGGACGCCTTCGAGCCGGACGCGCCGACGCGCGGTCGGGTCGCGGATCTCGCGGGAGAGCCGACGGGCGCGTCCGTGACCGCTGCGCAGGCGCGGCGCGCGTTGCTTCACCGGATTCGCCGCCGGCCAGGCTGGGTGCTGGCCGCCGTCGCGACCCAGAGCGCAGGGGGGCTGGCGGCGATCGCCCAGGCAGCCTTGCTCACGGCCGTTCTGGACGCCACCTTCCTGGGAGGCCGGGGCCTCTCAGCGGTGACGACGCCGCTCGCCTGGTGGCTGGCCGTGGTGGCCCTCCGAGCGTTGTTCCAGGGTGTCGCCGCCACGGCAGGCCACCGCGCCGCCGACGGGGTGACGCGCTCGTTTCGAAAGGATCTCACGAGGCAGCTCATGGCTCTGGGACCCGCCTACCTCGAGCGTCGCCCCTCGGGTGCGATCGGCGCTGAGGTGCTCGATGGCGTGGACCGCATCGGTCCGCTGGTGTCGCGGTTCGTGCCTCAGCTCGCGGTAACGGTGCTGGTGCCTGCCGCGATCACCGCAGTCACGTTGCGGCTGGATCCGCTGAGCGGACTCATCTTGCTGGTCACGGGGCCGCTGATCCCGTTCTTCATGTGGTTGCTCGGCAGCCTGGCCGAGCACCGGGCGCAACGCCAGTGGCGTGCGCTGGGGATGCTGAGCGCCTTCGCGCTGGATGCATTCCGGGGCCTCGAGACGTTGCGCCTCTTCGGCCACGAGGGCGATCACGAAGCCGCCATGGAACGCGCCGGCGAGCGCTATCGCCGCACGACGCTGGACGTTCTGCGGGTCGCGTTCCTGTCGGGGTTCGCTCTCGAGTTGCTGGCGATGCTCGGGACCGCCATGGTGGCGGTGACCGTGGGCATCCGCCTTGCACAAGGGTCACTGGCGTTCCCGACCGCTCTCATCATCTTGCTGCTCGCACCCGAGTTCTATCTCCCGTTCCGCAAGCTGGGAGCCCATCATCATGCCGCAATGGAGGGCATGGCCGCCATGCGGGACGTGGTCGCCTCACTCCAAGGGGGCGTCGATGCCGCGGCGGCGGAAGGCCCGGGCTCGGCCGCAGACGTGCTGGCCGGGCTCGCTCGCCGGCACGTCGGTGCCGGGCCATCCGAGACCTCGCCCAACGTGCGCCTGGTAGACGTGTGGGCCGCCTACCCGGAGCGGCAGGAGGCCGCCCTCAAGGGCGTCGACCTCGAGCTGGCTCCCCATTCGTTGACGGCGCTGGTCGGTCCCACCGGCGGCGGCAAGTCAAGCATCGTCAGGGTGCTCATCGGCACGCTCGGCGTCGACAGCGGCCACGTCTTGGTCGACGGCAAAGACACTGATCCCGCGCACGACCTGAGCTGGCGGGCGCGCCTGGCCTACGTGCCGCAGCACCCTCACTTGTTCCACGGGACCGTTCTCGACAACCTCCGTCTGGCCCAACCCGGCGCGACCATGGAGGAGGCGGTCGCGGCCGCCCGCCGCGCCGAGGCGAACGACTTCATTCGACGGCTGCCCGACGGCTACCACACGCCTCTCGGTGAGGACGGCTTCGGGCTCTCGGGAGGCGAACGCCACCGGCTCGCCATCGCCCGCGCCTTTCTTGGGCGCTCGGACATCGTCGTACTCGACGAGATCAGCGCCTACCTCGATGCGGAGACCGAAGCAGCGCTGATGCGCGCCGTTGCGCGCCTCGCGCGCCATTGCACCCTTCTGGTGATCGCACACCGGCTCACGACGGTCCGGGGCGCGCACAGCATCGCGGTGCTCGATGGCGGGCGGGTCGTCGAGCGGGGTACGCACGCCGAGCTCCTGGCGCAAGACGGCGTCTACGCAGATCTGGCGGCGCCGCCAGCCCCAGGAGGAAGGGCCTTGGGAGCGATATGAGGGCCGTGTTGCGTCTGCTCGGCGCGCAACCGCTGCGCCTCGCAGCGTCGGTCGCCCTCGCCGCCGGCATGGTGCTTGCGGGCGTCGGGCTGCTGGCAACATCGGGTGATCTGATCGCACGCGCGGCACTGCACCCCGACACCGTGCTGGCCCTGATGGTGGCGGTGACCGGCGTCCGTTTCTTCGGCCTGGCGCGGGCCGGACTGCGCTATGCCGAGCGACTGGTTTCACACGATCTGACGCTTCGCGTTCTGCTCGGGCTGCGGCGGCGTTTGTATGCGCACCTGCTGCCCCTGGCGCCGCTCGGCCTGGGCGGAGATCGCTCCGCCGATCTGGCCGGACGCCTGGTAGAGGACGTCGATGAGCTCCAGATCGTGGGCCTGCGGCTGGTCGCGCCTTTGCTGGCAGGCGCCGTCGTCAGCTTCGTGTCGGTCGGGCTCGTGGCACTGGTGAGCCTGCGGGCCGCAGCAGTGACGTTGGCGCTATTGGTGGTCGCCGGGCTGGGACTGCCCATCGTCCTCGGGAGCCTTGGCCGTCGCCTCGGCCGACACGAGGCGGCGTTGCGCAGGGAACGGCGGGTTGTCCTGGAGGACGCTGTGCAGGGCGCGCAGGAGCTGTGGGTGTACGGGCGCGATGCCGCCTTCAGGCAACGTTTGAGCTCGCTCGATGAGGCCCTCGGCAATCTGGCCTCGGTGCGCTCACGCCTCGAGGGCCTCCGCGAGGGTGCCGGCTCCTTGCTGGCGCTGGCGGCTCCGTGGGCCGTGGTCGTCACCGCGCTCCCGCAGGTGACGAGCGGCCGGCTCCAAGCGTTGCTCCTGGTGCCGTTGGCGCTCGGCGTGTCCGGCGTATTCGAGGCCGCCGAGCCGCTGGCCGACGGCCTGGAACGCTGGGGCCGCGTGCATCGCGCCGGCGAACGGGTCGACGAGGTTCTGCACAGGCAGCCTGAGGTGCGCGACCCGTCCCGACCGCGCGCTGCGCCCGCAGGGTCCGCCCTTCAGGCCGTCGACGTGCGCTTCGGGTACGGGAAGAATCCTGTGCTGGACGGCATAGACCTCAGCCTGGAAGCGGGCAAGCGCGTCGCGTTGGTGGGACCCAGCGGTTCCGGCAAGAGCACCTTGCTGCGGTTGCTCGTTCGTTTCGCCGATCCCCACGCCGGCGTGGTCACGCTCGGCGGCGAGGACCTGCGCACGCTCACACAGGAAGATGTCCGTGCCCGGGTCGCCGTGGTGCCACAGCGGCTGTGGCTCTACAACGCCAGCGTGCGGGCGAACCTCGCGCTGGCACGGCCCGGTGTCGCCGATGCCACCCTCTGGCGGGCCCTCGAAGAGGCGGAGCTTGCCGATGTCGTGGCAGGCCTGCCTGCCGGGCTCGACACCATCGTCGGCGAGTGGGGCAACCGTCTGTCGGGCGGAGAGAGGCAGCGTCTGGCGATCGCCCGTGCACTCGTGAAGTCCGCGCCGCTCCTGCTGCTCGACGAGCCGACCGCCCACCTCGACGCCCGGACCGAGGGCCGGCTGCTGAAGGCTCTGCTGCGCCCACGCGCCGATCGCGGGGTACTCCTTGCCACGCACCGCATCGTCGGCATGGACGACGTCGACGAGATCGTGGTGCTCGAGGGCGGCCGCGTGCGCCAACGGGGCCGACACG
Organism: uncultured bacterium; assembly: GCA_964407955.1. GTDB lineage: Bacteria > Deinococcota > Deinococci > Deinococcales > Trueperaceae > JASBRS01. The sequence continues at coordinate 10,237 of CAYOXR010000514.1, forward strand.
CTGAGCTCGGGTCCAGCGCCGGTGTCTACCGACGGCTGCTGGCCGCCCAGGAGGGCGTGCTCGCGGGGGCGGCCGATTGAGCGGCGGCGCCTGACGCCGGCCCTCCCGGCGGCCGACGATGGCCGCCGGTACCGCCGCGGACCCCATCCTGCCGGCCCGCTGCGCCTCGCGGCCGGTCGGCTTCGCCACCTGGCCGACATCACGGGGCGCCGGGAAGATCCGGCGCCCCAAGCAGATGCTGCCGTCACTACACCGGCACCACGTCTTCCTTGCCGGCGGTTGCCTGCACGTCGATGGTGAAGCGCACCTCCTCACCGACCAGAAGAGCGCCCGCCTCGAGGACCTGATTCCAGTTCAGCCCCCAGTCCTTGCGATTGAGCTTGCCTGAGGCCTCCGCGGCAACGCGCACGTTGCCGAACGGGTCGTTGATGGGGTGCTTCACCTCGACGTCGAAGTCCACGGGCCTGGACGTGCCCCGGATCGTCAGGTCTCCCCCGACTCGGTAGCGACTGGCACCGGTGGGTTCGATCCGACCGGCGGTGAAACGCACCTCGGGAAAACGATCGGTGGCGAGGAAGTCGTCCGAGCGCAGGTGAGCATCGCGCTGCGGCTCGCCCGTATCCAGGCTGGCCGCGTCGATGCGCGCTTCCAAACGGCTCAGCTTGCCGTGATCGTCGCTCTCAACGTCGACCTCGAATGCCTTGAAGCGGCCACGCACAGTCGCGAAGCCCATGTGGCGGACGGCAAAGTCGATACTGCTGTGGGCGGCATCCAGATTCCACTTCATGCTCGTTCTCCTCTCACGAGGCGCGTCTCCACCCTCAGCCCTCGATCGCTTCCGTGATCGCGGGCCCGGAGTGTGCGCAGACGACCGGACGGAGGCGCCGTGCCGCGAAGCATGATCCTCGGCAGGCGCCGTCATGGAACATATTCTATAGCACTCTATCCTGTCAAGTGCTCCAGTCCTTGCGGGGTGATGTGCTATGCTCCGCAGGTGGCGACTGCCGACGACGACTATTGCCCGGTGTACGCATCCATCGAACTGCTTCAGGAGAAATGGGTGCTGCACATCGTGCGCTCGCTACTCGAGGGCCCGCACGGCTTCAACGAGCTGGCGCGCGCCGTGGGCGGCGCCAATGCCACCACGTTGTCGCAACGCCTAGACCGCCTCGAACGGCTCGGCGTCGTGGACAAGACGGTGGAATCGACCATGCCTCCGCGCACGCGCTACGAGCTGACGCCGGCGGGACGGGAGTTGGACGGCGTGATCGCCGCCATCGATCGCTGGGGGCGCGCCCACATGGCGCATGACATGGACGCCGCCCAGGACGCGGCTGAGGTGGCCTGATCCGGCACCACACACAAACCCGCATCAGGTGCGAGCCATTGGGAATCCGGTGGGAGGGGTAGTGCCGAGTCGGGCCGATGGGAGTGTCCAGATCGGATCGGCTCGATCCGGATTTCGGCACCACCCCCTCTCACCCCCATGCTAGGCAGTCGGCCGCCCCGCGGCTGCCGAAATATCACCACTCCATGTCGGCCGGCGCCGACCGACGGAAGCTGACGGGCATGCCGGACGGTGCGCCGATCATCCTGTCCTTGGTCGCCGTCGGCGGCGCGGGCTTCGTGACGGGCCTGACCGGCTTCGGTTTTGCCCTGGTGAGCGTGCCGCTGCTGCTGCTCGTCATGGATCCCGCAAGCACGGTCACGACCGTCCTGGTCATCGGGCAGGCGACGAGCACCGTCAACGCACTGACCTCACGCCGGCACGTCGAGAGCGCCATGCTGAGGTGGTTACTGCCGGGCGCGATTCCGGGCTTGATCGCCGGATCCTATGCACTTCGCTGGGTCGATCCGGTCCTGCTGAAGCTGGTCGCGGCCACGTTGGTCGTCGCTTTCACCGCCGTTCTGGCGCTGGGCCAGCCGCAGCTCATGGCGCGGCGCCAACGGCGCGCACGCACCAGTCTCATCGGCGGTGCGAGCGGACTGCTCGCGACGAGCGTCGGCCTCAGCGGACCACCGATCGTGCTGCTCTTGAGTGCGGTGCAGCCCGACAAGGACCGCTCGCGAGCCACGTTGGCCGCCTACTTCGCGACCACGGGGCCCTTCGGCCTGGCGGCCCTGCTCCTCCAGCGAAGCACCCCGGCTCACGCTTGGGCCGTGGCGTTGCTGCTCGTGCCGGTGGCGCTCGTCGGGCGGGCGCTCGGCAGCCGGACGCACCACCGGACGCCGCAACGCGCCTTCAGGATGCTGACCCTGAGCATCACGCTGGTCGCGGGGCTGGGAGGCATCGCATCCGCGCTGGCGTCCCTGCTGGCCCACGGTTAGGCCGGGCCCGCGCCCGCTTCCTGCCGCAGGGTGCTGCCTAGCTGGAGCCCTGGATGTAGTTCTGAAGCTGATCGATCAGGAACGACTGCTCGGACATGATCGCCTTGACGACGTCGCCGATCGAGACAAGTCCCAGGATCCGTTCCTGCTCGACCACCGGAAGATGCCGGATGTGGTGCTCCGTCATCAGCAGCATGCAGTCCGCCACCGTCTTCTCCGGGGACACCGTCACCACGTGATCGCTCATGACATCACGCACGGCGGTGTCGCGGGACGCGCGGCCATGGAGGATCACCTTGCGGGCGTAGTCCCGCTCGGAGAACATGCCTACCAGAGCGTCACTCTTCATCACCATGAGCGCGCCCACGTTCTTGTCCGCCATCATCTCCAGCGCCTTGAATACGCTCTCGTCAGGCCCCACCGACCAGACCTGCGAGCCCTTCGCCTGGAGTATCTGCCGCACGTTCGTACTGGCCTCCATGCATCCCTCCTCCACGAATCCGGATTGGATCCCATTCTAGAGGGCGCGGCGGTCGTCATGGCGAAGTGGCCGACACCGCGCGCCGGCGCCGGCGCCGATTCCATGTCCACGTACCGCTCGGGTAGGTCTCGGTAGACTGGCTTTGGACGTGTCAGGACCAACCCTTCCCCGCTACAGCCACCGGGACGAGGTTCCGCGGGACCTTCGATCCGCCTCGGCGCTCGCCGAGCGCGGCTACCGGGACCTCGGACCGATCCGGGCATTGCTCGTCGCGGACGGGCGCGAGATCGGCCTGTACAGCACCAGTGAGGCGCGCGCGCGCCGTGACGGCATGTGGCAGGGTGGCGCGAGCGAAACGGCGATGTCGAGCACGTCACCGGCCCCTGGTTCCGCGCCGGCCGGTGCTCAGGTCAGCGGGCGCGGCAAGACGGTGGGCGAATGCACAGCCTGTGGCCGTCACACCACCCTCCTCGTCGACGGCCTTTGCCCGGCATGCCGGCGGCAGCGTCGCGGCGCCGCATTGCGCGCTGGGTCCACGGCGTGGGCACAGCGCCTGCTGCAAGACGACTTCGTGGTGCTGGACACGGAGACCACGGGGCTGGGCAGGCGCGACGAGGTCATCGAGATCGGCGTCGTCGACGGCTCTGGCACGACCTTGTTGGAAACGCTGGTGTGGCCAAAGAGTGGGCGCGTCCCCGAAGGTGCGGCGCACGTGCACGGCTTGACGCTGGCCGAGCTCGACGGCGCCCCCAACTGGCCCACCGTTCTGCCGCAGCTCGAGGCGCTGCTACGCGGGCGGCGCGTGCTCGCCTGGAACGCGCCTTTCGACGAGCGAATGCTCCGGCAGAGCAGTTGGCTGTGGGGCCTGCGCCATGATCTGCCGGCGTTCGAATGTGCCATGCGCGCCTACGCCCTGGCACGCGGCGTCGCTGGCGGCCGGCGCAGACTCGCGCTCGCGGCCAGCGAGGCGGGGGTGCTGAGAGGGGCGCAACGGCATCGCAGTGCCGACGATGCCAGGCTCACCTTGGCCGTCCTGGCAAGTCTCGACCGCTGAGTCAGACGACCCGATGCCGCCCTCAGGGTCGAGCGTGAACGATGGCCGAGCGGCAGTAGCATTGGTCGAGGTGCGCAAGATCATCCACGTC